>SXZI01000029.1 GCA_005788035.1 Bacteroidota bacterium | reverse complement strand
GTCGGGGGTTCAAGTCCCTCCCCCGCTACCGAAAAAGCCGATGCAATGCATCGGCTTTTTTTATCTAGGAGTGGAATATACAGTAGAAGCGAATTGGGGGAAATGCTCAAGTTTCGAAAGATTTGGAAGATCGCCCGCATGCTCAGAATGATATTGCCATAACAATAAATTCCTTTGCACAAGGACTGCAGCAGTAAGTGTAAGTGGATTACCTATGGGCTTCCCAATAACCAAGCCTTTTGCAAATGCTCTGAAGCCACATTTCCACACTTCAGGACCGAACATCTCCTTAAACCCGCCTTGTTTTACGCCAAAGGCTGAATAGAATTTCCTGTTTTCATCTGAAATCGCACGTGCCTGAGGCCAATATTTGGAAAAGAACTCCGCTCCATCCATTGGGGTGCCCTGATAGAAAAACAATGGTTTTGGTGCAAATGGGTTTTTTTCCATCATTTCTTTTACATTCAATACCATCTCTCTTGAAAACAAGCATCCAAAATGCCTAAGAAACACAAACAAAACGATTGAATGCCCCATTTCTTCTTGCAAAGTAGCTCCCAAGAGGTTAATTCCCTCTATCTGAGAATCCAAAATCTGTTGATCGATGATCTGCATATGTTCGGGCTGAACAGTCGATCTGGGCATGGCATCACCTGCTATGAAAAAATACATTCACTGCAGATAACACCTGAGATTCAAAAATCGTTCACTTATTGATTTTTTTGTTCTTTGAAACGCTTAAATGAATACGCTATGGGGATAATCACTATAGTAAAAACCCAAACAAGAAACATTGGCAAAATGATTTTCGCAGTAAAGCCGGACATTGTCAATAAGGATATGACCACCGTCATAAGTATTCCTGAATACAACCACAAAGGGGCTGCAAATCGATGCGTATCATCCCAAACCACCTCATTGCTCAAAGTCCATGGGGTCCGAATTCCCACGAAGTAGTTTTGTTTTACATTGACCATGACTTTGCCCAAAAAAGCCAAGAAGAGAGCGACAATCGCAAAAATCCATTCAGGTTTTACGATTGTTGATTCCAAGATAGAAAGAGACGTCCAACCCATGATTATTGCAAGTAATCCATGCGTTCCCAATCGAATCCATTGCAATGTTTTCATAGAACCTTGCAATTGCTGATTGTTCGGATCGATCATTGGAATAAAAAATAAGAAAACATATAAACCTGTATTGATTAATGGAAGTAGAAAAATGCCTATCCCTTTTGGAGCAAAATTGTCGGGATTCCCTTCCAAATTCCAATGAATAGGTACAATATCAGGTGCCTGCATATAGGTTATTGCACCTATCAACCATGCAATGATCACAATGAAGATAATCATTGCTTCCAGTGTTTGAGACTTTTCTTGTTTCATCTTATTTACCACATTTGATTCGAACACAAATTATGGAATTCATTGAATTCAGCCATTGATAATGGGAAGAGTTCCGTCAAAAGTCCGTATCTTTGCAACTTGTTTTGTATCAAAGGCATAAAGAGTAATGAGCACAATCACCCCTAGAAGCGATATCAGAAATATCGCTATAATAGCCCATGTTGACCACGGAAAAACAACATTGGTTGACCATCTTCTCAGACAATCAGGAACATTTAGAGATAATCAAATTCTCACCGAACGAGTAATGGATTCCAATGATCTTGAAAAAGAAAGAGGAATCACCATCATGGCCAAAAATGCGGCTGTGCGTTGGAATGATATAAAAATCAATATTGTAGATACTCCTGGTCACTCTGATTTTGGTGGTGAAGTAGAACGCATACTAAGCATGGTTGATGGAGTTTTATTACTCGTGGATGCAGCAGAGGGTCCATTACCACAAACACGATTCGTTCTAAAAAAAGCTCTCGAATTAGCTCTCACACCAATAGTTGTAATCAATAAAATCGATCGATCCGATGCTCGCGCACCGGAGGTCCTTGATGAAGTGCTTGAACTTTTCATAGCATTGGGCGCAGACTATCATCAATTGGATTTCCCTGTTATCTATGCAATTGCCAAACAAGGTAAATCCACCTTGTCTCTGGACAAAGAACCGGAAACATTGGCACCATTGATGGAAAAAATCATAGAAAAGATCCCTCCACCGAAAATCATTCAAGACAGTCCATTCAAAATGATCATCACTGCTCTTGACTGGAGCGATTATATCGGACGTATTGCAATTGGAAGAATTCAAACAGGATCCGTTAAAACGGGTGACTCTGTTCTGTTGATTCGTCCTGACGGTTCCGTAGAACAACAACGCATCACCAAAATGTATGCATATGAGGGCGTGCAAAGAAAGGAAATAACTGATGCATCCGCCGGTGAAATCATAGCTCTTTCCGGATTTGAAAATGTCCATATTGGTGATACAATATCGGATCCATCGGATGTTGAACCGCTTCCATATGTTAATATCGAAGAGCCAACAATTGCTATGGAATTCAGTGTGAACAATTCTCCATTTGCAGGTAAAGAAGGAAAGCATGTCACAACGCCAAAACTCAAAGAGCGCTTGTTTCGCGAACTTCGCACAAATGTAGCATTACGTGTGGCGGAAACGGATTCTCCTGATACATTCAAAGTTTCTGGCAGAGGCGAATTGCAACTTGCCATTTTGATTGAAACTATGCGCCGTGAAGGATTCGAGTTTTCAGTTTCTAAACCCGAAGTATTGTTTAAGCGTGATGAAAAGGGCGCATTGCTCGAACCAATCGAACATGTGATTGTCGATGTGCCTGATACACATATCGGAACAGTTATTGAAATTCTTGGAAGAAGAAAAGGGGAAATGGTTAATATGATGCCGACTGCCGATGTGATTCGAGCAGAGTTTTATGTCCCAGCTCGTGGACTTATCGGATTCAGAACAGAATTCCTCACATCAACGAGAGGTGCAGGTATCATTCATCACACATTCCATGATTATCAGCCACACAAAGGACAACTCACTGGTAGGGTCAAAGGCGCACTTGTATCGATGGAATCTGGTTCAGCAACGGCATATGCACTGGAAATGATCCAAGAAAGAGGCACATTGTTTGTTGCACCAGGAATTGATATTTATGAAGGCATGGTTGTGGGTGAAAATTCTCGCGAAGACGATTTGAGCGTCAATCCATGCCGAGCCAAACACCTTACAAATATGCGTGCAAGTGGATCAGACGGCATTGTAAAACTCGATCCACCGAGAGATATGAGTCTAGAGCAATTCATTGAATTCATAGAAGATGATGAATTGCTTGAAGTAACACCGGTCAATTTGAGAATCAGAAAAAAGATTTTGGACACCACTGCTCGACAAAGAGCTGCAAAGCGTTCAAAAGCACAAGCAGAATCATAAGGAAAGTTTTCCACAATTCACTGAAACAACCCCTAACTATTCAAGGTAAGTTGTTGTTGCTTATGCAAAGTGCTAATTTCGTGCTATGGTTTTATTGTGATGCACGTAATATGATTTCATGCACATGATATGCTCCAACTCTAACAATGAATAATTTACAAGGATAGAATCTCATGGCAGAATCCAAAGCAGAAAAACAAACAGAGAAGCAACCTGCAAGCAAGATTGATGCATCAAAATTGAAACTCGCAGAAAGCGCGATTGATCAAATTGAAAAGCAATTCGGCAAGGGTTCCATCATGCGCCTTGCTGATGCACAACCTATCACCATCGATGCTATATCAACAGGTTCCATTTCATTCGATGCATGCCTTGGTATCGGGGGTGTTCCCAAAGGAAGAATTGTTGAAATATTCGGACCCGAATCTTCCGGGAAAACAACTATTTGTTTGCATGTGATTGCCAATGCACAAAAAAATGGGGGCATTGCCGCTTTTGTTGATGCTGAACACGCACTTGACACCCAATATGCTCAGAAGCTAGGTGTGGACCTTGGAAATTTATTGATATCACAACCTGAATTTGGTGAACAAGCATTGGAAATAGTCGAAACTCTTGTTAGAAGCAATGCAATAGATGTGATCGTCGTAGACTCCGTTGCTGCTCTCACACCTCGCGTTGAAATTGAAGGCGATATGGGCGAAGCACAAATGGGTTCTCAAGCTCGCTTGATGTCACAAGCCATGCGTAAGCTCAATGCTGCAATTGGTCGCTCAAATACATGCGTCATTTTCACGAATCAACTGCGAAGCAAAATCGGGGTGATCTATGGCAATCCCGAAGTTACTACAGGTGGAAATGCTTTGAAATATTATGCATCTGTCCGAATTGATATCAGAAGAAAAGATGTAATCAAAGATGGTCAGGAAATCATCGGTAATCGCGTGAGAGCAAAAGTTGTCAAGAATAAAGTAGCTGCACCATTTCGTGAAACCGAATTTGATATTCTCTATAATGAGGGCATATCAAAAGTTGGTGATTTGCTCGATGTTGCAATTGAACATGGCATCGTAGCAAAGAGCGGCTCATGGCTCACATACAAAGAAGAGCGCGTTCAAGGTAGAGATGGATTCCGTAAACTTCTTGAAGGCAATGAAGCGATGTACAATGAAATTGAATCGGAAGTAAAGAAAGCTCTGAAATTATCATAAATTCGAACTATTCTACAAACGGGACATTCACAAGAATGATCCCGTTTTTTTATTTCGGTATCGATACTCCATTCATTCTGCCCTGAATGGAACGAGCTCGTTTTTTGATATATGGAGAAGGTTTTGCCGGTGACCACTTTCGAGGATTTGGCAAAACCGAAGCAAGCAGGGCGGCTTCTTGTTTTGTGAGATCTGATGCCGGCTTTTTGAAAAACTCCTGTGAAGCTGCCTCAATTCCGTAAATCCCATCTCCCCATTCAATCGAATTCACATAAATCTCCAATATCCTTTTCTTGCCCCACACGGCTTCTATCAGAACCGTAAAATATGCCTCAAGAGCTTTTCGCACATAATTTCTTCCCGGCCATAAAAAAACATTTTTTGCGGTTTGCATCGAAATGGTACTTGCACCTATCAACTTCTTCCCTTTTCTCATAGCATTGACTCTTCTTGCGCGGTCTATGGCTTTCCAATCAAATCCATTATGCTTCATGAATTTTCCATCTTCAGAGCTAATTACCGCCCGAAACACATGAGGCGAAATATCTTCATAATTCTTCCAGTCTCTGTCAATCCCAACAAATTCCCCCGAGAAAATAGCCTCAATTGGTCTGATTAACATAAGAGGGGTAATTGGAGGATGAATAACAGTATATACCGCAACCAATAGTACTGAAAAGACTATGGCGGTAAGTACCATCTTGCCAAAGAATACAAGAATTCGAAATATTGAAAAATTTTTGTTTTTTTTCATGTTTTCAGAAAATATTTTAGTTTTGACTAATTCTCTTCACGTTTTTTACGATTTATGTCAGAAATTAAAGAAATTGACCGGAATATTTGTTCATTGCTTCAAGCCAATGCTAGAATGCAATTGAGCCATATTGCCGAACAAGTTGGTTTATCGGTTGCCGCAGTGAGTGAGCATGTGAGAAAACTTGAAGAGCAAGGCATCATTAAAGGGTATCATGCACTTCTGCAATCGGACGCATTTCATTTTGACTTGACTGCTTATGTATTTGTCGACATAGAATCAAGCGTCTATTATGAGCGTTTTATTTCCGTTTGCAAAACATTACCCGAATTACTTGAATGTCATGCGATTACGGGAAATGCCTCTCATTTGCTCAAGATTCGAACAACGAACACAGCTTCATTAGAGCAATTGTTGTCAAAATTGCAACAAATTCCCGGCGTGAAAAGAACTATCACAAATTTAGTCCTTTCTACACATATCGAATCACTCACTTTGCCTTTACAATAAAACATATAACTCATCAACTTTTCTTTAGGATTATCATGCAGCTCTCAGCCAATTACGATGTACTTGCCGCGGTAAACAATTGGAAAATCCACGGATCAGCTGAATCAATTCCAACCGATATCACGAATGTATTTGCAGAAGATGTTCTTTCAATGGACATCTTTCGCAGCAAATTGTCAAAGCCGGTATTTAAATCGCTACAAGCAACAGTTGATAGAGCCGAACCACTTGATCCAGCCATTGCTGATATTGTAGCTTTGGCAATGAAAGAATGGGCATTAGAAAAAGGTGCAACACATTATACGCATTGGTTTCAACCATTGACTGGTAGCACGGCAGAAAAGCATGAGAGTTTTGTTTCACCAAATTCTGCAGGTGGGGCAATAACAGAATTCTCAGGGAAAGAACTCATTCAAGGTGAACCGGATGCCTCTTCATTTCCTAGTGGAGGATTACGCGCAACATTCGAGGCACGTGGATATACTGCATGGGATCCTACTTCGCCTGCATTTATCATGCGACATTCAAATGGAGCAACACTATGCATTCCGACCGCATTCGCTTCATGGACAGGAGAAGCACTCGATGAAAAAACACCATTACTTCGATCAATAGAGGCATTGAATAAAGCTGCAATGCAGGCTTTGCAACTTTTTGAAGTGAAAGCACAGAAGGTGTATTCAACTGTAGGATTGGAACAAGAATATTTTTTAGTTGATGAAGAGTTCTTTTATCGCAGACCTGATTTGATGTTATGCGGAAGAACGCTCTTTGGAGCGAAACCACCTCGTGGACAAGAATTGGAAGATCATTATTTCGGTTCAATTCCGGAGCGAGTATTAAGTTTTATGGCTGATGCTGAGTATCAATTATACAGGCTCGGCGTTCCCGTGAAAACTAGACACAATGAAGTTGCTCCAGGACAATATGAAATAGCACCATTATATGAACATTCCAATATTGCAGCAGATCATCAGCAATTGCTCATGCAAGTCATGAAAAACACTGCAAGAAAATATGGTTTGGTATGCATGATGCATGAGAAACCATTTGCTGGCGTAAACGGAAGCGGTAAACACACAAATTGGTCAATGAGCACTGATACAGGTTTGAATCTTCTAGAACCGGGAGACACACCTGAAGAAAATATGACTTTTCTCTTTTTCTGCACTGCTGTTATGAAGGCGGTAGACACCTATCAAGCTTTACTCAGAATTTGTGTTTCCTCCGCTGCGAATGATCATCGATTGGGCGCAAATGAAGCTCCACCGGCCATTATTTCTATATTTCTTGGAGATCAACTGAGCTCAATATTGGATCAAATTGAAACCGGCAAAGCAAATACCACTCCCGAGGCAGGCCTATTAGGTTTAGGTTCGCCGGTACTTCCCCATCTTGCCCGACATGCAGGTGATCGCAATCGCACTTCACCATTTGCATTCACGGGGAATAAGTTTGAGTTTAGAGCGGTGGGTTCTTCGCAATCTTCATCATTCCCAATCACAGTGTTGAATACAATCATTTCGGATGCAATTGTGGAGATGACCGATTCATTAAAACAAAAAAAGACTGCAGGAATGGAATTCCATCAAGCATTAAAGGTGCTTTTATCAGAAACAATTTCCAAGCATAAAAGAATAATGTTTAATGGTGATGGATATTCAGATGATTGGAAAAACGAAGCAGATAAAAGAGGATTATTGAATCTGCCTGATACCATGAGCGCATTGCCACATCTTGATTCAGCGAAGCATGTATCTCTATTTGAAGAACACAATGTATTGTCACGCAGAGAATTAGAAGCAAGAGCAGAGGTAATGTTCGATCATTATTTCAAGACAATCAATATCGAAGGTGAAACTACCGAGTGGATTGCATCAACAATGATATTACCTGCTGCAATGTCAGTGCTTAAAGAGCAGTCTGAATTGGCATTATCTATGAAACAATTAAATGTACATAGCAATGCTGTTTTACATGGCATACAAGAATTGACTACCCTTGCTGATGAACTTCATGCAGCATTAGGTGTTTTACAAAGTGCAAATGAAGAATTGGGTGGAGACACAATTCATGAAAAAGCGCATCATGTTCATGCAAAAGTGATTCCTGCAATGAATGTGGTTCGGTCATGCTCAGATCGTATTGAACGATTATTGCCGGATGCCTTACGTGTTATGCCAAATTATCGCGAAATGCTCTTCGTAAAGTAACATCTGAAGCCCCAATATGGGGCTTCTTTCATTTAAAGAGTCCGATAATTTGTAAATTGGAATTGTTACGATTGTTTTTACACCTTCAAAGTCATTTTCATGAATGTTCCACTGCTTGACCTCAAACTTCAATATGCCACCATCAAGGATCAAATTGAACCTAAGATTCTTGGTTTGATGGAGTCTCAATCTTTGATACTCGGAAAAGAAGTTGAACTCTTGGAGGAGACATCTGCGCGATATTGCAATACACAACATGCATTGGGAGTATCGAGTGGCACGGATGCCTTGCTAATGGCATTGATGGCTCTTCATATTGGTCCAGGCGATGAAGTGATTCTACCTACATTTTCATTCTTTGCTACTGCTGGAGTTGTATCGAGACTACATGCCACACCAATATTTGTTGACATCGATCCTGTAACATTCATGATAGATCCCCGGCTCATGGAGGCGGCAATCACCAAGCAAACAAAAGCAATCATTCCTGTTCATCTATATGGACAAGCTGCTGATATGGATGCAATAATGGCGATTGCCAATGCACATGCTATTCCTGTAATTGAGGATTGTGCGCAAGCAATCGGAACGCAACTACCCGATGGCAGACCAGTGGGTTCAATAGGCTTGATGGGTTGTTTTTCATTTTATCCTACAAAAAATCTAGGGGCATTCGGCGATGCAGGATTGATAACGACAAATGATTCGGATTTATTCACTCATTTGCAACAAATGAGAAATCACGGTCAAATCGAACGCTATAAACATGGATTCGTCGGTGGCAATTTCCGGATAGATGCATTGCAAGCAGCCGTATTGAACATAAAGTTTCCACTTCTAGAATCTTGGCATCAGGCAAGAAGAAAAAATGCTGAAACATATATTAAATTGTTTCAAGAATTTGGATTATCTGAAGGTCCTGGTCTAACTTCATTTGATGAAAAAAATGCAGTTTTGCTTCCAGGCATGCCAAACAAGACAGAAAAATCCCCCAATCATCATATTTTCAATCAATTTGTGATCAGGGTTCAATATAGAAATACTCTTAGGGCTTATCTTTCTGAACGTGGCATTGGGACTGAAGTGTATTATCCCATTCCATTTCATGAACAGCCTTGCTTTAAAGGGCTTCCTGCTTCATCAACCCCTTTCCCGGTTTCAGATTGTGCATCAAGAGATGTATTGGCACTTCCCATATTTCCCGAATTGACACATGAGCAAATTGTACATGTTGCTCAGACAATTCGCGATTTTTTCAATGATTCAGGGAATTTATCTTCCAAGGAATGCCTTGACTGCGATTGCGGAAAAACGGCAAAAAGATTGTAATTTGCCTGCTCATAACCTTTGAAAATGCAATAATTTACGACTCGAAATGAATGTTTTGTTGATTCGGCTGTTCATCTGCTCATGTATTCTTTTTTCACTATCATGTTTCAATTCTCTATTGATTCATGCACAAGAATCGTATACACGCTTCACAAATGAGCAATTACGAATCTTCATGCCTTCTCAATCTCGCATCGTAAAAAGTTTATCCGGTAGTTGGGAACGAAGTGACGATGATGGCTCTTCATGGGAACAGATTCTGCTTCCAATGTCAGAGAGCAGACCGGGTAAAGTGCGTTTTCGACGCTCTATAAAAATAGACAAGCAATTATTGTATTCTCATACATGGTCTTTGTTCTCTCTTGGAACAAATGAAGACATTGAATTATATCTCAATGGAAAATATGTAGGACGCTATTTTGCAGGCATGGCTCCATTTTCCATTCGTTTACCTGAATCAAAATTGCAACCTGGTATCAATCTCATAGAGATGCAGATAACACCTCCTCCTGCACATGCTTCACGTCACATTTTTGCCCAAAGATCATATTCAGGAATTGTCCGCGAAATGATGTTGATAGGTGCACAGCATGTATCTCTCGAAGATGTTCAGATAAAGTCATTTTTCAATGAACAGCTTACTGCATGCCAATTGACTTCACAATTAACCATCAGATCTAGTGCGATTGAACGCCTTGGTGGCGAAGACATGTATGGTGAGTTATCACTCAAGAAATTATCATTTTCAGTTGATGCTACATTACAAAAATATGGTACTGGTGAGGTAGTAGCGAGTGGTGCTGAAAAAACAATCACAATTGAACGTGACAGAACAGTTAACACAAATCTTGACCTGCGCATTACCAATCCCGCATTGTGGTCTCCTTCGATTCCTAATCTTTATGCATTGACCATTCGCATTTCCTATAATGGAAATGTTATAGATGATTATACGGTTCCTGTTGGATTATATAAAGCAAAGAGCATGCTTGTAAATGGTGCGCCTACATTGTCATTGAACAATGAGCCCTTCACTATTAAAGCTGTCGATTATTATGAGCATGCACACCAATTGGGCCAAACAATGACTGCTCAGCAAATCCAAAGAGATATTTTATCATTGAAGACTCTTGGCGTGAATGCAGTCAGAATACGTTCGGGAAATCCTCATCCATATTTTGTACACCAATGTAATGTTAATGGTATTTTCATTCTCTCCGACTTGCCCGTTTACGATTATCCCTCCAGCTTACTGGATGAAGATGATTTCCTGGTTAGGATCTCCAACCTAGCCATGCGTATGGCCAATGCCTATGATAGACAACCTAGCATACTGGGATATGGACTTTCTGATGGGCTTCAGGAAAGCTCCAAACATAGCAAAGCATATTTTCAAAAAATGGGGTCTTTCTTTAGATTAGCAGGCACAAAGCTCTTATATAAATCTGTACGTTTCGGCACAAAATCTGTTGACTTGCAATACACTGATTTTCTGATTGGCCGATCATCGACTCGCTGGGAAACTGGAGATATTCAGAAAAAAGAAATTCTCAGAATGAAAAGGCTTGCAGGAAGCACGCCATTGATCATTCATTTGGGAAAACCCGTTCAACCGAATAATCTTAATGGATTTTCAGATCCATTATCTGTTGAATCACAAGCACAATATATCCGTGATGGGTATAGGACTGTTCAGCAATGCGGCATTGGAGGAATCATTGTATGGAGTTTCAATGATTTCATCACCGCTCGTGCAATCACCATAACTGATCCAGAAGATCAGCATATTAGCACGACCGGATTAACTGATTTAACAAGGCAACCCAGATTGTCATACACAATGTTGAAAGCATTGCTGAATGATGAAAAAGAACCTTTACTTCGTTCGGGCACCACCAATAGTGATACACCATTGATTTTTATTCTGCTTAGCTTCAGCTTGGGGATTGCATTTTTCGTCTTGATTTCAAAATACAGACGTATGCGGGAGTATATGCTCAGGGCATTGATAAGACCGTATAATTTCTATTCAGACATTCGTGACCAACGATTGCTTTCATTGAGCCAAACATTATCTGTAGGATTGCTAAGCTCAGCTACTTTGGCTATAGTCGTTTCTACTATGTTGTTTGTATTTAGAAGTTCCTTCGGCACTGAATATTTGTATATGATTTTGCTTCCAACAGGATGGTTGCGCTCATTGCTCAATGAAATCACTTGGACTCCTGAATTGGGATTCTTCTTTTTCAGTTTGATTGGAATTGGCATGCATGCATTGGTTGCAGGAATCATTTTATTTGCCGCATTCATAACCGGGACCAGACTTTACTTCATTGATGCTTTCACTATATCTGTATGGTCCGCACTTCCCTTTTTACTCCTACTCCCTATTGCCCTAGCTTTGTTCAAAGTACTTTCTGCCACAGGATCTGCTATGTGGCTTATCCTTTTGATGTACTCCCTATTTATTTGGTATTATGGGCGGATGCTCAAATCCACATCAGTCGTTTTTGATGTACCCTCAATATATGTATATGCTTCCGGCTCGGGATTCCTTATCCTTATTAGCGGGATATTCCTCACTTACTATTCTAGCAAAGTAAGCTTATTTAGCTATCTCTATTATTATTTCAGTACATTCTCATAAAAAAAACCCGAGCAAGGCACGGGTTTGAATATTCATCTTGTTACATCGAATCATTGCATGTGAATGGTTGAGTATTCTCTACCATTTGGGGTGACCACTCGAATTCCATAAGCACCGCGAGAAACATATTCCAAGGACAATATGGCTAGTTGAGAATTGCCACAATCATGTTGCTCAATGAGATTTCCTTGAAGATCATATATCAACACTTTTGCAATGCCTTCCGCATGAGTTATACTCACATGTTGATTTGCAAATGGTTTCACAATAGGTTTGGAATTATCTTCAATTTTAGCAATCCCGGTTGCTGAACGATTAACCATAAATCTCAGTGTGTCGTTCATTGGTTCCCCTTTGAGATTAAAACCAAGTGCAATTTCCGCGGATCCTGGTTGAATGGTAATACTTGAATCCATTGGCAATAAGAAATCCACCTTCATGATTGCATTTTTCAATCCTGTTGGCAATTTCATTTCTTTTTTGTCACCCAACTTAAACCAACGGAAATCATAGCAAGATTGTATATCACAAAATTGCGTGATTACATGTTCCAGCCATTGGGCAGGGATATCTAGTGTAATGACCGTATATTCGATATCCTGATTCAATATTGAATTGCTGGAAATAAATGCTCTCATATCCAGATCTTCTGTATAATCCCATTTTACGTCGATTGTTTTTGGCGAAATGGAATAACTATTCTGTTGAGAAAATGCCTTTCCTGATCCAATCAAGAGGCATAACAATATGGCAAGAAGTGATATGTTCATTGTATTATGAGGTGATTAGTGATAGATTCAAAACAAAACTATGATTTTTCATTGAAATAGATTGATAACAAATGTAGAGATTTGACATTATCTTATTGGACTATTCATGACCATAAGCGGTTGTACATTTGTAAGAAATGGCTTTATGCTGGGCTATCCGGTAAAAGAATCCCTCAACTCCCTTCTATCCGTATGCGATGAGGTGGTTATTGCTATTGGGAATTCAGAAGATGAGACTTTGTCTTATATTCAATCACTTCAAGATCCAAGAATTGTGATAATCGAAACGATTTGGGATGATAATCTTCGTGAAGGCGGGCAAATTCTAGCCCAACAGACAAATGTAGCCCTGAATGCCTGCACAGGCGATTGGATTCTCTATTTACAAGCGGATGAAGTGTTACATGAACTGGATATACAACCAATCTTGAACTCTATGAAAGAAGCTGATAAGAGGCCCGAAATTGATGGTCTATTATTTAATTATCATCACTTTTTCGGAAGCTATCAGTATATAGGTGCCGGTAGACAATGGTATCGAAAAGAAGTACGGGCATTCAAACGAAATTCAGACATCACCTCATGGAGAGATGCTCAAGGGTTTCGCATACAAATTGACAAGAATTCTTATCGGAAACTTAGAGTCTTGCAAACCGAAGCACATGTGTATCATTATGGTTGGGTTCGCAATCCTTCAGCTTATGTAAAAAAACAAGCTGCATTTGGTAGACTGTATCATGATGATGCCTGG
This sequence comes from Bacteroidota bacterium, assembly GCA_005788035.1. Taxonomy (GTDB): domain Bacteria; phylum Bacteroidota; class Ignavibacteria; order Kapaibacteriales; family UBA961; genus UBA961. The sequence continues at coordinate 48,433 of SXZI01000029.1, read as the reverse complement.
CTCGAGGAACATCTCCCCACATCTGAAGAATTTCCTACTTGTTATGAACTGCAGCGCTTTTCAGGGACACATCCTAAATGCATGCAGAAAAAAATTTCAGAAGATGCTCAATGGACATCTGCTTTTGACCCTAGTCGAACGAAACCTCGTCCTCTAGCTGTCGCTTTTTGCGATGCCTTTGAGCGCTTGACAGGAAAAAGAATTTTTGAATATAGAAATTATGATTTACAGCGATGAATAGATTACGTCAATATGTGCGTTCAATTGGGAATGCAATAGCCAAAGTACTATTCACGCCGAATCCCGCAAGATTTCCTTTCATCGTGCGCAATGGAACAAAAGTCCTGTTCTTACGGCATGATGCTTTGGGTGATATGATCAGCACATTGCCAATGTTGCGTATGGTTAAGGAACAGTTTCCATTTATGGAATTGCATGTGATGTGCACTAAGGCTAATGTCGCAATTTTAGATCATTGTGATTTTATCGATGCGATTCATATTGTAGATAAATCGATATTGCATGCTCCCCTTCTCCATATCCAGGAGATACGCGCAATCCGTTCAATGGATTTCGACATCATCGTAAATTGCCTGACATCCCAAGCATCAAAAAATGGCTTGCTCACTGCCATGTTATCAGGGAAGCATTCAGTAACAAGCTCTGTATTTGCCGGCGATAAATATGCGATGTATTATTCATCACAATCAAAGCAAGCCGCATGTATGAAATCCATGTGGGATAAAATGGCGTTACTCGGATCTGAAACATTTGGGATTGTCCGTCAAGAACATGATTCACGAGCTATACTACCCACTTCCCAACTTTATGTGGAAAATGCACTTAATAGTCTGAAGGAATTATGTGTCGAGAAGAAGAACTACATTGCAATAAATATATCGGTCGGGCAGGAACGTAATCGCTGGGATAGCGCATCCTATCGTAGATTGATTGATTATCTACTTCGAACTGGAAAGCAACCATTATTGTTTGGTTTGAGTACTGATGCTGAACTGTTGAACAGTATAATGCACGGTTTCGAGAATATTCGACATTATCCTTTCAATAGGCATGTGTTGGAAATTGGAGAGGCATTGAAACATGCGTCATGGGGGATTTCACCAGATACCGGTTTCTTACATATTGGAAGTGCTGCACAATGTCCAATGATCGGACTTTATTGTTCTCTCCCAGAGGAAGCAAAAGAAGAGTGGCTTCCATATAATGTTCCACATCGCGCTGTATATTCAAAGACAAAATTGGTGAAGGATATTTCCCCAGAAGATGTCATAAAAGCTTGTGACGAACTTCAATCCATGTTATGAACTTTATAAATTACCTGTCCAAGGACGGATGACCACTTCATCAACATGAGTGATCGCATCCTCACTATTTCTACTTTGTTCCAGTGCATTTATGATGATGCGAGCAATAGAATCCGGATGCATCATGTCTTTTCCACGTTCGGTCAACATTTCTTTTGTCCAAATTTCCGTACGCGTAGCGCCAGGTAAAACATCAAGCACACTGATACCATCTTTCCGAACTTCTTCTCGGAAAGATCTGAACATTGCGAGCGTACCAGCTTTAGTTGCAGAATAGACAGATGCACCTTCAAATATGGTGGTAGCTGCTATGGAATGAATGCCTACAACTGCTCGAGGACCATTAGTTTTTTGTAATAAAGGATATGATGCATGAAGCGTGTAAAACACTCCTAGCACATTGGTCAATATCATTGCTTCTGCAATTTGAGGATTGGTTGTTCCAAGATCATCAAAATGAGCAATACCGGCATTTGCCACCACTATATGCAATCCACCAAATGTTTGAATTGTGGCCTGCAAGCTTGCTTGAATATCCTCTAATTTCGTTACATCGCCCTTTATTTCGAGTAATGTGTTGGGATATGCATCTTTGAGGTCTTTGGGCATGCCTCTCCTTGAAAAGGCGCAAACTGACGCCCCTTTTTCAAGAAATTGGTGAGTCAATGATTGCCCAATGCCCGATGAAGCTCCCGTAATGAAAATGACCGAGTTTGCTATTTGCATGATATCACATACTATAAATGAATTCAAAACGATAACTTTGCAATATACTCTTTTCAACAGTTCAAATGTCCGGTCAACGTCAACTTCATTTCACTCCTGGCCCAGTCCCCATATCGGATGAAGTCCAATATGCGATGCATGATCTTCAGTATCATAAAACTGAGGATTTCACCAAGGTGCACCGTGAGGTAAACTCTTGCTTACAGAAGATCATCGGGACAAATACTCCTGTAATCATTGGCGCTGGTTCCGGAACAACAGGTGCTGAAATCACCATGCGTGGACTTGTCCCATTTCTTTCGAATGTTTTGGTTTTGGTTCAAGGACGTTTTTCATCTCGTTGGGCAGAACTAGGTAGAATGTTCGGACATAATGTAATGACATTAAAAAGTCCTTGGGGAACTTCCACTTCGATTGATGATCTACGAAATGCTCTTAAAGAATATTCCTTTCAATCAATTTGGATTACACACACAGAAACTTCTACAGCTGTGACAGTCCCCTTGAAAGAATATTGCGATGTGATTCGTTCTGTATCACCCGATACATTGATTATAGTTGATGCAGTGAGCAGCATCGGAGTTGAAACAATCAGTATGGCTGAATATGGAATTGACTGCCTGTTCACAGCTTCTCAAAAAGGATTGGCTTGCCCACCAGGTGCATTTATACTCGCATTGAGTGAAAGAGCAAGTGATAAAGCCACTATTTATTCAGAAGAATCCATGATTTTTCCGAGCATGGTTCATCATCTACCCGGGATGTTTTCTGCTTCGATGAATCATACTGCATTTTTTACTCCTCCTTTGCCGATACTTTCATCCCTGCAAAGTACTTGTAAGAGAATACTTGAAAATGCTTCACATTTTGAAACATTGCAAATTCAAGCAGTATCAATTAAAGCAATGGTACAGAATATCAATGGATGCTCTGCCGGGGGTAATGCACTTGGTGTCACTGCAATTCACCACGATAATGCAAAACTTGTATTACGGGCTTTACTAGAACAAGGAATTGTGGTAGCGCCAGGTCAAGATGATTGGCGTGATACAGTTTTTAGAATTGGACATATGGTACAGTATTCTCAGAGTGAAATACAAACATTGAAAGAAGCATTGATTACAATATGCGGGAGAATATAATGCAGATCATTTTGGCATCTAACAATCAACATAAGATCGATGAATTATCAGCAATTCTGTCATCCTTTGGTTTGCCAATTTCACTCATCTCTCAGAAAACCTGGTTTAAAGGGAATCCTCCAGAAATCGAAGAAACCGGTAGTACATTGGAAGAAAATGCACTTTTGAAAGCAAAGGCGCTCTTTGAAATGACTTCCCTGCCTGTTATAGCTGATGATACCGGATTGGAAGTCTATGCTCTTGATAATGCTCCGGGTGTGTTTAGTGCACGATATGCCGGAGACCATGGAAATGATGTAGCAAACAGACGTAAATTATTACATGAAATGAATGGGATATCTGAAAGATCTGCTCGTTTCAGGACTGTACTTCATTTTTTGAATGATGAAACTTCAATGAGTGTCGATGGGGTATGCGAAGGAAAAATAACGACAATAGAGAAAGGAGACAATGGCTTCGGATATGATGCACTTTTCATACCCGATGGCTCTTCTATGACTTTTGCCGAAATGGATGCTATGACAAAACACTCTATGAGTCACAGAGCACGTGCATGTCATGCACTGGGCAGGACACTTGCAGCATATGTGAAGGGAAATTCATGACAAAGCAACAAATTCTGATTCTAAAGATTACGATTTTCATGTCCTGTAATGATAAAGACAATGCTCGAATACTCATGCAAGATGCTTTAAAACTACATGTCCCTTATACTTCCTTATATGAGGCATTGCTTCAAATTCATTTGTTTTCAGGATATCCGGCTTCGATTGAAGGTTTGTCATTACTTCAAGAAGTATACAATGAAGCACCAGCTGCAATTGAGGAATATAATGTACAACTCTTCAAACAAAGAGGTGAGAAATTGTGCAGAGATATATATACCACAGTTTTTGAAAAGATGAACAAACGCATGCATTCCTTTTCTCCAGAGTTGTCGGAATGGATGATCATTGATGGTTATGGTAAAACATTGTCCAGAGGAAATTTGGATATTCAAACAAGGGAGCTTATCAATATCTGCATATTGTCTTTAGGTAAATGGAAACAACAAGTGATTTCTCATATCCGCGGAGCATTGCATGTTGGTGCAGAGATTCATGACATAGAAGAAGCAATTGAATGTCTTCAAACAGAACAAACAAACGAAGCATATGCATTTGCACAAGAAATGCTCAAGGAATTTAGATCATGATCCTCTTTTTCTGTCTATTGTTTGGCATATCTGTTGAAGCACATGCATTCAACTTTTCAACCAACTCAACCAAATTCGATACGAATAAGGTTGACAAAAAAGGAAATATTGGGCAGACATATGCTTTAAAGCAATTGCAGGAAGACATCGATGCAATTCTATCCGCACCGGAGCTTTCCAATGCATCTGTTGGAGTTTGTGTGATCCATCCGGAAAGTGGCGAAACATTCTATAAGAACCATGCAAATACTTCGCTTATTCCTGCTTCAACAATGAAGATGTTCACGACAGCAGCTGCTTTGGAATTACTTGGTCCGGACTTTAAGTATACAACTCGCATTTACATAGATGGAGAGATTCTAACATCGGGCGAACTCAAAGGCGATATCATCATCCGTGCATCCGGTGATCCTACCATGAGTCTATATTTCATGAAAGATCCACTTATCATTCTTGATAATATCGCTTTGAAATTGGATTCATTAGGCATTACTTCAATCAAAGGGAATATCATTCTTGATCATTCTTATTTTGATGATGAGATATTTGGTCCTGGCTGGGCTATCGATGATATACCTTATCCATATTCCGCGCCAATTTCATCCATTGCATTACATGATAATAAGGTGGAGATGCAATTCAGACCAGGATTGAAATCCGGTGATTATTCACGCATGACAATGATACCCGATAATTCCTATCTTCGGATTGTAAATAATGTCATGACCGTCCCAACTGGTAGCCCAACATTGATTGATTCCGATACAGATCCTCGGTCAGGTGTGATCGACATGCAGGGATCAATAGCAATGATCGATCCCGGAATGAAAACAAATACCGAAGAAACCATGTCTTCAATTGGGTTAACCATCGATGATCCAGTTCAGTTCTTTCTGCATGTCTTCAAACAACGATTGGAGAAAATGGGAATCAGGATTCGTGGGTCTTTGCTCACAAATGAAATGCTCAATGAACCAATAGACTATGTCGGATTGAAACAAATACATGCAATCACATCCCCTCCAATGTCATCAATCATCACAATCATCAATACCGTAAGCCACAATCTTGCGGCAGAGATGGTTTTCAAAACTATGGCAAAAGAACAATTTGGAGAGGGATCTTTTCCCAGAGGTGCTGAAATCATGAGAAAGTTCATCACCAAGATTGGCATCATACCTGAACAATGCTCCATTGTTGATGGATCGGGATTATCAAGACTGAATCTTCTTAGTGCATATCAACAAACATTACTCTTATCCGCAATGTATAGATCTCCAAATAAAGAGCATTTTCTTGCCTCTTTGGCTCGGCCGGGTCAAACAGGGACATTGAAAAATCGCATGTTGAAATCATTAGCACAGCAACAAGTAATTGCAAAGACGGGATCAATGAATAATGTAAGCTGTCTTTCCGGATATGCAACAACACGTGATGGAGAACAATTGGCATTCTCAATGATGATGAATGGTTTCACCGTTCCGGATGGCATCATTAGAAATCTTCAAGACATGATTTGCATGCGATTGGCCAGCTTTTCCCGTAAGTGATAATGTGCATGCTAGATCAAATTCCTTATACCGACACTTTCTTCACAGAATTGAATCCGCATATCCTTAGATGCATTTCCGCATTGCGAGGATTTGATGTTCCGGATTCAATATCCTTCACTTACTGCGAATTAGGTTGTGGCAACGGTAATTCTCTCATTGTTTATGCGGCCGCGAATCCTCAAGCAACATTCATTGGCATAGACTTCAATCGTGATCATATTGATCATGCAAACAAAAGAGCTGCATCTTTGGGGATTTCGAATTGTCGCTTCATTCAAGCAGACATCACGAATCTTGAGCAATTACCGACTTGTGAATATATCGTCATGCATGGACTCTATGCATGGGTGCATCAATCAGTAAGAAATGCTATACATGGCATCATCAAGAAATCATTAAGCAGCAATGGGCTGGCATTGATTAGTTATAATGCCTATCCGGGTTGGCATGTCTATGAACCACTGAGAATGATGATGCGCGAGTATTCTATGGGGCTTTCCGATGATCCATTTTACAATGCAGAACAAGGCATTGGATTCCTAGAATGGATGCTTGAACGGAATCCTGAATATGTTAAGGCCGTACCATCGGCGGCTTCATTCATCAAAGAGTTATCTCGGCATGATATCAAATACATTATTCACGAGTATTATGCTGATAATTGGACGCCATTGTCGTTTTCAGACATGGAACACAACATGTCTGAAATCGGCCTTACATTTGTTGGGCAAATTCCACTGTATCTCAATAATGGAGCCATTTGTTTACCTGAAGGTTTTGATGATTTCCTAGCTCTCGAAGAAGATGTGAGTCGATTCGAGGTATTCAAGGATCTCATTAGAAATACCATGTTTCGATGGGATGTCTATGCAAAGAACGAACCTCAGGATTTTCAGGGGTTTCAAAATTTGCATTTGGGTATCGTGCAAATGGAGACAAATCTTGAAGATAGAATCACTTTGCCGGGTTGCTCGCCAGTTGATCTTGACAGTGCATATCATGAACCAATCATGCAGGCATTGAATGATCGGCATATGCATGTAAAGTCCATTCTTGCTTATGCAGAAGAGAAAGGCATAAGCATGGAACATGCTCGAAATGCCCTCCTGAATCTATTGTACACCGAACACATTAAGCCAATACCTGATAGCATTCATTCCGAAGCTTCCCGAATGGCATTCAAGCAGGTTTTAGCCAGATTTCTGGAAGAAGCGCTGATTTCCAATGTACATGTCATTCCATCATCATTTTCTGGTTCAGGAATACATATCAATCAAGATACGGCACTCATGCTCATTGCCATCACGAAGCATACAGATAATCCCATCGAATGGATTGCTGAATGGATGGAAATTCAAGGATATGGTGACTATGTAGATGTGATTGACAAAGCACGTACTGCATATCATCAATTTATTCACACCCTTCCATTCTGGAAGAGGATGAACATCGTGTAAATCTATGCTCATTCTTTTTATGAAAATGAACAGAACTCAAAGTAATTACATATATTTGCGCACATTTTTATTCCCTCTATTTACAGCAGCATAAAGATCACATGGGATTCAAGATGGCAATCGTGGGCGCAACCGGTTTGGTTGGAAGAACGATGCTCGACGTTTTAGACGAGATGGATGTTCCGATTGATTCATTGGCATTATATGCCTCCGAACGATCAGCAGGAACAATGTTGGAGTTTCGAGGTACAACTCTAACTGTTCAGAAGCTCAATGAACATTCATTTGATGCCATTGATATTGCACTCTTTTCGGCAGGCGGAGTACTTAGTCGTGCTTACGCACCGATTGCGGTAAAAGCGGGATGTACCGTAATTGATAATTCCTCCGCCTTCCGAATGGAGCCCAATGTCCCACTTGTGGTTCCCGAAGTAAATCCGGACGATGCCATGAATCATCATGGCATCATTGCCAATCCAAATTGCTCCACCATTCAATTAGTCCTTGCTCTTGAACCAATCCGCAAACGGTTTGGTCTCAATCGTTTAATTCTTTCTACCTATCAATCCGTTTCCGGAGCAGGTCAAAAAGGAATTGATCAATTACATGATGAATTGCAAGGCATTGAACCGCAAGAAAGAATTTCACCACATCCATTGGCATTCAATACCGTTTTTCATAATAGAATACATGAAGAAAGAGGCGCATCCACGGAAGAAGAAATCAAAATGCGCAGAGAGATCAGAAGAATTTTTTCGATGCCTGATTTACCAATTGCCGTAACATGTGTAAGAATCCCGACCACTGGTGGTCATGCTGAATCGGTGTATGCAGAACTCGATGCCCACTGGACGATCGATGATATACATGAATGTCTCAGTGATATCCCCGGACTCACAATTATAGATGACTCTCAAAATGATGCATTCCCCACCCCTATTTCCGTGGCCGGCAATAATAATGTGTTCGTTGGCCGCATTCGTAAGGATGAGGATCATCCTCAGGGATTGATGATATGGGTTGTGGCCGATAATCTTCGCAAAGGTGCGGCAACAAATGCTGTGCAGATCGCAGAACTACTCATGAAAAAGAACTCATGAAACACATAGCACTGATCATGGCCGGTGGTTCAGGAGAACGATTCTGGCCTCTAAGCAGAAAACATCATCCAAAACAACTGCTTTCATTGTTTTCAGAAAAAACGATGCTTGCCGAAGCTGTCGACCGTATTGCGCTTAGCATACCACGCGAAGATATTTTCATCATTACCGGTGCAATTCTTCGTGATGCCATAATTGAAGCATTGCCGGAGATACCGTCCAATCATATTATTGCAGAACCTTCAAAGAGAAATACCGCGCCATGCCTTGCGCTGGCTTATGCACTCATTAAAGCAGAATACAATACATCACATTCAGACATTACAGTCGGTGTATTCACAGCCGATCATTTTATTCGTCCGGCAGAGACTTTTGCAGAAGATGTTGGCAAAGCGATGCATCATGCTTCCAATCATGCAGACATTGTGACATTTGGCATACCACCATCAAGACCTGAAACCGGTTATGGATATATTGAATCAGGTCATTCAATTTCTGATAGCGGTATTTTACGCGTACAAAGTTTCAGGGAAAAGCCAAATATTCAAGATGCATTATCCTATATCGAGCAGGGAACATTTTATTGGAATAGCGGCATGTTCTTCTATAGACTTGATACATTTGCCGAAGCAATGAGATATGCAATGCCTGCTTCATTTTCAGCAATGGAAGAATTATATACCCTGTTCAAGAGAGGTTTATCCATTAATTCCACTGATTGTGCAAAAGCATTTACAAACTTAGAAGCGACTTCAATAGATTATGGCATCATGGAACGCATCTCCAATGTGGCTGTGCTTCCAGCTTCATTTACTTGGGATGATGTTGGATCATGGGATGCACTAGCCAGACTTGGCGAAAGCGATCGTTCAGGAAATATCGTATACGGTAATTCCCTGACAATAAACTCAGAAAATAGTATTTTCTGGAATGACAATCCCAATGTGACATTAACCGCACATTCCATTTCCGGCATGACAATCATATCAACTACAGATGCGATTATGATTTGCCCTACCGACAAAGCCCAAGAAGTCAAATCTATTGTTACTGCATTGCGCGAACAAGATAAAGAACATTTGCTATAGCACTTCATGTATACACGATCCACACATGTCATTATAGATTCCCGTGCTCTTCGGTCTAATATCAAACTCTTGAAAGATCATCTATCGGCGCACACTGAAATCATGGCTATGGTCAAAGCCAATGCTTATGGTCATGGTATCATTGAATGTTCACGCATCGCCATTGAAGAAGGCATCAAGTATTTGGGAATAGCTTTTGCTTCTGAAGGTGTTCAATTGCGTAAAGCGGGAATAGATGCATCCCTTTTATTGATGACGCCTCCTGAACCCGAAGAATTGGATGCAATCATTCAATTTGACATAGAGACAATTATTTGCGATGTGGATACGGTTAAGAAATTGTCCGAAAAAGCTGATGAACATCACAAAACAGTGAATGTTCATCTGTTCATAGACACCGGTATGCATCGTGATGGAGTCTATCCAGAGGAAGCAGTTGCAATGGCACAATTGATAATAACCTCTCCGGGATTACATCTCAAAGGATTGTGCACACACTTTGCTACCGCTGATTCAGAAGATACATCATTCATGGAAGAACAATTACACATTTTTGAACAATGTCTGAATGCATTGTTAGATCATGGTATCAAACCCGATTTGTTTCATGTTGGTAATTCTGCTGCCATGATTCGAATCCCAGAGCAAATTGGTTCGCTTGCAAGACCCGGTTTGTCTATGTATGGATATTCCCCTATCCCAAATTCATTCAATGAAATCAAACCGATATTGCAATTACATTCTGCAGTGATGTCGTTGAGAAGAATAAAAAAAGGAGAATCTGTCTCTTATGGCAGATCATTCATTGCAGAAAAAGACACAACCATAGCTACTATTCCGATAGGATATGGCGATGGGTTGTACAGGGGGCTTTCGGGGAAACTCCACTGCATAATAGAAGGGACATTTTATCCCGTTGTTGGGAATATTTGCATGGATGAATGCATGGTGGACATTGGTGATGCTGATATAGTGATAGGTACAAGAGTCACATTCATTGGGGAGAATGGAGAGGCCCATCAGAGCGCAGAAGACTTGGCAACAATACTACAAACGATTCCGTATGAAATCACAACGGCGATCTCGGCAAGAGTGCCTCGGATTATTGTATAAGAGCGGATTCCATCACTTCATCTTCGGTTCCGAATACTTCCGCCTTTTGATCATTGAATTCACCTTCCCAGCGAGCTATAACAACGGTTGCAAGGCAATTACCAAGTAAGTTGACGGAAGTTCTTGCCATATCCATCAATTCATCGATGCCAAAAATCATGGCCACACCCAATGCGCCTATTCCAGGTGGTAAGAAGGAAGACAGAGTTGCAAGTAATATCACGAGTGAGGCGCGTGGAACTGCGGCAACACCTTTCGATGTAATCATGAGCGAGAGCATCATCATGATTTGTTGTTCAAAAGTGAAAGTAAATCCAGGGATCGTTGTTGCTGCTGCCTGAGCAACAAAAACAGATGCCATTGCAAGATAGAGGGTTGTTCCATCCAAATTAAAACTATATCCCGTTGGCATCACAAAACCAACAATGCGCTTTGGAACACCTAAACGCTCCATGTTTTGCATTGCCTTTGGCAAAGCAGATTCACTACTGGTTGTAACAAAAGCTAGTATAAAGGGCTCTCGAACTGCCTTCAAAAATGGCTTGAGCGGTACCCTGAATAACAGAACCACCGCACCAAGAATGAATACAACAAATAATACCAAGGCCAAATACAACGATATAATCAACATCCCCAAATTTGCCAGGACTCCCAATCCTTGATGACTTATGGTTACTGCCATTGCGGCACCAACGCCGAACGGAGCAAACATCATAATGAAACCAGTAAATTTAAACATGATTTGCGCAAGAGATTCACACATATCAACAATTGGTTTACCCTTTTCTCCGATGGCGGTCAATGCCATTGCAAACACGATTGAAAATGCAACGATTTGCAATACATCACCCTTTGCCATGGCATCAATAACACTGGATGGGAATACATGTACAATAGTTTCTATCAATGTTTTGGGATGATTCTGCGCAATGGCCCCAAGCGTTCCCGGGTCTCCGTTCAATACAATCCCAAAACCGGGTTGAACGATATTTACGACTGCAAGTCCTAAAAACAATGCAATTGTCGTGACTATCTCAAAGTACAGTATTGATTTGGCTCCCATTCTTCCTACTTTCTTCAAATCACCACCACCTGCAATACCAATGACAATGGTTGAGAACACCAAAGGAGCAATAATGGACTTAATGAGATTCAAAAAGATATCTCTCATAAACGAGAGAGACGAAGAAAATTCTGGGGCTATCCATCCCAGAAAAATACCAAAAACCAATCCAAATAAGATTTGTTTGGTCAATGAGATATGCCACCAGGGTTTTGTTTCATGTTGTATATGCATGGAGAAATTCCATTAGTAAATTCAATCTAACCAATCAGCAATAAATACATTTGTGTCCCCATTTTTTTTGTTTAATCGATTGGAGCAAAATACCAAGCTCTTCCCATCGGAGGTAAACATTGGGAATCCATCAAATTCACCAGAATATGTAATGCGTTCAAGTCCTGTACCATCTATGTTTATCAAATACAAATCAAAGTTTCGTCCTTTGGAATCATCCATATTGGAACAAAAAATAATACGAGATCCATCAGGATGCATGAAAGGAGCAAAATTTGCTGCGCCATTATTTGTCACTCTAATGATATTCGAACCATCTACATCCATCACATAAATATCCAACTTAGAAGGACGTACAAGGTTCTCATTGACAAGCGAAGTATATTTCTCCAAATCTGATCCGCTGGGACGCGATGCTCGAAATACGATTTTTTTTCCATCAGGGCTAAAAAAAGCACCTCCATCATAACCAGGCATATGCGTTATTCTACGAATATTTGACCCATCGATAGAACATGTGAACAGCTCAATGTCATTATCGACAATTGATGTATAAACAATCGATTTTCCATCCGGAGAAACTGTTGCCTCAGCATCATAATTTGCACCTTTTATGATGGTTGAAACTATTTTCCCTGATGAAGTGTCAGCCCTTACAATGTCATATGTAGGATATAAAGGCCAAACATATCCCTTTGAGAAATCAGGTGATGGAGGGCATTGCGGATCATTGAAAGCTGTGGTTGCATAAATGATTGAGCCATCTTTCAAAAAATATGAACATGTCGTGCGACCTTGCCCATTTGAAATACGCTTCATGCCGGTGCCATCTATGCTCATTACATAAATCTGATCACATGATTCTTCCGAACCCCTTCTTTGAAATACCAAAGACCTATTGTCGAATGAAACATAAGCTTCGGCATTCTCTCCCTCGAATGTCAACATGCGAATATTCTTTAAGTGTCGCTCTTGTGGGATATACTCAGATTCAGATAATACTCTCTGCTGAGCGTAGAGTCCGTTCAATAAGGCAAAAACAATGAGCAGATATTTGAACATTTTTATGAATACATATATGAAACAAATTGAGCACAAAGATACGGTTATGTGTATGAATCAACAATCACAGTATTCACTTCTTATCAACTAATAAATTGGTTACATTTGACCATGATTAAGCAGTATGTAGGACATATCCTTCTGAATTTAACAATAGCCATGTTCATTGGCTCATTGATTGGCTGCATGGATAGTAGAGTGACTTCAACAGAAGATCCTCCGGGCAGCCAGTTTCGTGGATCAGTAAAACTGTATGCAGAGGATAATTCATTTGAGATAAACAAGAATCTGGTACTGGTTCGATTGGAGGGTACCGGATTTGAGACACTCACTGATACTGCAGGGAAATGGACCTTGAATCTTATTCCTCAAGGTACTTATACAATCGTCTATTCGAAACCAGGATATTCTTCAGCAAAGCGATTTTCCGTTCGTTGTGACGGAAAACTTCCAGCCATCGTTCAACCAATGACCTTGGCACAATTACCAAGTTATACCGTTGATGAATTGGAAGCAACAATCAAGAATGATAGTCTGATCATCAATGGGAAAACCGCAACATTTGCTAATCAAGATCGTAGAGTCATACTATATTTCGATACAGTCTTGACAGATCAGCAAACCAGAAATTCCTACCTATACACAAGCCTGGATATGATTATTCCGTCAGGATTGAATTCTGCTACATGTTCAATACCATTGGCACAATTTTCATCATTAGGAATTCAAAAAGGGGCAACGCTGTTTTGTACAGCATTCAGCATAGTTCGTTTTGAGGCAACGGCCGAAGAATCCTTTTTGGCTGTTGATCCCATCACGAAAAAAACACTTTTCTGGAATGTTCGACTTCCAGGAGCAGTAGCAACATGTACATTACCAAAGTAACAGAAATGCCCAAACTTTGTCTATTACTAATTATGAAGCCTTTCAGATTCATCCAACAAATAAGCCACTTCTACCTTACCATTGCATTCATACTCATTTGTTTTCAAGTCGAACTGCATTCACGACCTGTCATTGATGATCATGTGCAATCAGGAATGGTCAATATTCGTATAAAGTCCGGATTTACAATCGACGATGTCAAGACGCAATTGGCTCAATCCTCGCTACCCAATCTGAAGTTTTCGAATTTTCGCTCAATTCTGCCTAATGGATTTACAGTGAAGTCCAATACTGTGGATACCTATAAGTACGGCATTTCAAGAGTACATGATCAATTACTTCGAACATGTATTGTATCATTTACAGAATCCATTTCTGTTTTTTCAGCATTGAAAGTGATGAAAGCTGAATGTTCATCCATCGAATTGGCTGAGCCAAGATTTATTGAACAAGCATTGTTGAAACCTAATGATACATATATCAATAGTCAGACATTTCTTCCCGTTATAAAAGCTTTGGAAGCATGGGATGTTTTCCAAGGTGACACAAACATCATCATTGGAATCATAGATAATGGCTTTTTGCAAACACATGAAGATCTTCAAGATAATATTGCACTCAATCGATCAGAGATTGAAAGTAATGGCATTGATGATGACAATAACGGATTCCCTGATGATTATCGCGGAGTTAACCTTGCTTGGCCAAATGATGGAACGCCTGCCGGAAACACATATAATTCTACAGATGGACATGGAACATCGGTTGCAGGTGTCGCCTCCGGAACATGGAATAATCAAAAAGGAATTGCTGGTGTTGGTGGAAAATCTCGATTTTTCCCAATCAAAGCCGGCAGGCAAGGCACAGATAGAGTTGAGTTCGGCTATGAAGGTATACTCTATGGCATTATGAGAAAATTCCCAGTATTGAATTGCAGTTGGGGTTCTGCGAATACATATTCAGAAATCAATCAAAGCATCATTGATTTTGCCGTGGAGCAAAACGTACTAATCGTAGCAGGGGCTGGCAATGACAATAATCGAGCACCAATTTATCCGGCTTCCTATAGAGGTGTGATGTCTGTTGGTGAAACAGATGTTGCAGATGTAAAATCAAATGGTTCTTCCTATTGTTGGTCAACTGATATCATGGCACCGGGATTCAATGTTCGCACTACAGACAATGAGAATTACTCCTATACCACAATGAGCGGCACTTCCTTTGCTGCTCCGATAATTTCCGGAGCTGCGGCCCTTGTTAAAGGAAAATATCCGAATGCGGAAATGGCCGTGATTAAAGAACATTTGAAAGCTACCGCCGATCCCATTGATGTAGCAAACTCATTTCTTGCAGGATTTCTTCCAGGACGATTAAATCTTTTCCGTGCTTTGCAAGACTCTCCAACTAGCAGAGCATATATTCAAACCACCTGGAGTAATGAAGGGCAAAGACAAAGCAAAGGTGATACATTACGGATTAGACTTCACCTCCATAATGTGACTGATATACCTGCAAGGAGTCTGTCAATTACATTACGTTCTCTCGATAATTTCTTCAAACCCTTTCTTCTCTTGGATACATTTAGAATTATTCCGTTCATAGCACCGAAGTCGATTGATACGAGTATTGTTCTGCGCATGATTATTCAGGAAAACAGTAATGCTGAATTTTATCATTCATTAAGCATTGAAGAAGAATCCGGACCATTGCCCGCTGTATTGTTTGCTTTGAGGCCAACCCCTTCAATTTGCACTTTTGAAACTGAGAATCTCTTGTTTTCCATAGGCGACTACGCTTCATTGGGTTTTGTCAATGACCGTACTGTTGGTAGTGCCGGAAATGAACAATTTGATGGCATCGGTTTCATATTGAAGGATTGCGGATCTATGCTCTATGATGGCGGACTTGTTGTGGGTTCCTCCGGAAAAGTGATAACCGGCTTTTCAACTTCATCAGAATTTGAACCACGAACTCGTTTTGCTTCTGATAAGGAAGGAGCATTTATGATTGTAACAGATAGTTTGATTCCGGGAAGTGAGAAAATAGGTATTTCAGTAAAGCAAGAACTATTCAAATTAGCTCCCAATTCAGTGACCTTCAAATATACCCTCACCAATATGAATGATGCACCTATATTCAATCCTGGATTTGGATTATTCGGCGATTGGGATATTGGCAATTATGGTAGAGACAATAAAGTTGAACATTTTACAGATGCAATTCCGGACTATATCAAGCCACGATGCTATGCGGAGATTGCATGGAAAGAAGGTCGTTTTGCGAATAAACCCAATCCTCAGGTCGGAATTCTCTGTTTTGCTCCTGTAACAGAACCATCGTTCAGGCCTCAAGCAGCAGGGCTCAATGCTTCTGGTTTTTCATATACGGATGAAGAATTCAATGCCTTGCTGAATGGAGGTAATTCGATACAATTTGGGTCTGCAGGTGATATTGCAATGTTTGTCGGAGGTAGGTTTGAAAAAGTTGTTTTGCCAAATGATTCAGTAATCGCCTATATAGTGATTGGAGCAGATACTGTAAGAACCGAATTGGCAACACATCTTAAGGAAGCTATTGAGGTGATCGAAGGTCCTGTTTCCGTGAAAAATGGGGATAATTCCCTATTCTCAGAAGCGCGAATTGTGGATAATGGCGCTAAAATTGAAATTTTCCTCAATTCAGGTGAAAATAGCATGGGTGTAATTCCTTATTCAATAATTAATTTGCAAGGTAATGGTATGGTAAATGGTCATATGTATGGGAAGAGTGTATCTATTTCAAAAGATGTGATTCCTTCTGGACTATATGTGATCAAGATTCAAACAGTGAATCCTATCATAGTACCATTCATTAATCAACGGTAATTATGTACTTCTATACAATTTCGGAGTTAACAACTATGTCATTCAGACAACTCCTAAGCTCAATCATCGCATGTTGCTGCCTACCTTTTCTCTGTCTGGCCACAGGTGCGAATATGCAAAAGCATGGGATGTTCATTCAAAACAATGGACAATGGCCCAAATCAATTCAATTCATGGCTAAAACCCCTTCCATGAATATTTGGATTACTGATAAAGGCATCATTCATGATGTATATTCAATTGAAAAAAACATGCATGGTATTCATGTAAAGAAAGGTCATGCTTATACCATGAATCTCGAGGGTGCTTTGATACCTAAGGGAAATGGTTTAGTAGAAAGTCCAACTATCGTAAATTATTTCTTGGGAAATAATCCACAAACTTGGAAAGCCAATGTACCCACATATACATCCATTAAGATTCCTGAAGTCTATGACGGTGTCGACATGGTGTATTCCTTTGATGGACAAAATCCCAGATATGATTTCCATGTGCAACCAGGCACCAACCCAGCGAAGATCAAACTTGCATTTTCCGGTGCAGATGCTTCTACAGCTAGTGATGGTTCTCTTCTTGTACAAACACGCTTTGGCGTGATGAATCACGGGAATATCATTGCTTATCAATTTGATGAATCAGGTAAGAAAGTTACCATTCCTTGTGGCTTTGCAAAGGACGGCAATGGTTTCGTTTTTTCTGTTGATGAATATGACAAATCAAAAACATTGATCATCGATCCATTGGTGTATAGTACTTATGTCGGAAATACTGGTGTTGATGCGATCAATGGCATTGTTCAGGATAATGCAGGTAATATTTGGGCGGCAGGATCAACAGAGACTGAAGATTTACCAGAAATTTCCGGCTCTTATGACACAAAATTCAATGGTAGCGTAGATGGAATTGTCATTCGCTACTCTCCTCAATTACAAACGATGTTGAGTCTTTCATATATCGGTGGAGGTGGAGACGACATCATCAATGCAATCACTATAGATTTCAATGGTGGTATTTTTATTGGCGGAGAAACAAGTTCGTCAAACTTCCCTCTTTCCACATCTTGGAAAGATGCATATAAGGCAGGAACAGATGGATTTGTAGCCAAACTTTCTTCAAATGGAACGCAATTGGTTTATTCAACTTACTTGCCAGGCGCATTGGAAGATCGTGTGTTGGCAATTGCAGCCAGACCAACCGGCGAATTATTGGTTGGTGGTATTACAAATTCATCAGACTTTCCTACTGACAATGGTGCATATCAGCGTTTAAAGAAGGCAAATTATGATGGATTCATGATGGAATTTAGAAATTCAGGATCTCTCATCAATTTTTCAAGCTTTATCGGTGGAGACGGTGATGATCGTGTAACTGGGGTAGGATATGACCCAAGCTTCGGAGCTATATTTGTTGCAGGTACAACTGGTCAAGGCATCTCCAATGGTGCTTACCCTGTACCTGGAAGTGGATGGGGTGCAGTTCCTTCAAGAAGACCGTGGGATAATACGTATAATCAAAAAGATGATGGTTTCGTGGCAAAGTTTGGCCTTGCAGGAACTCATGCAGATGAAAACACTCAATTTCTTGGATATTTGGGTGGCAATGGAAATGATAGAATCACTGGCCTTGTAGCGCTCGATGATGGTACCGTTGCCGTCTGTGGGGAAACTGAATTTGGAACTGGTGCAACTACATCATTCCCAACCACAGGAACAACAACCACTGCCAAAGGCGGATTGGATATCTTTGTTTCAAGAATTTCTTCAAATGGTAGATCATTGCTTAATTCTGGTGTATTTGGTACATCAGGTACAGAATCAGCCACCGCCATCAATTTTATTCCAAATACATCCCAAATTTTACTGTCAGGTTGGACAAGCTCACGCGATTTCAGTAATACCAATATTGGTAGCAAAGAAACTGAGAATGCATATGGCGGCGGCTCTAAAGACGGAATATTAATGAAGCTTTCCAATGATTTGACCGATGTTGCATTTTCTGCATACTATGGTGGTGCTGCTGAAGACATATGCAAAGCAGTGATTGAAACAACTCGAGGCGACATTTATGTTGGCGGAACGACAGCATCAACCGATTTGACTATGTATCAAGAGAGCAATAACCCCAATCCAGGTTCAGGTGTGAATGGGTTTGTGGCAAAATATTCATTTGGTTCTCTTACCATGAGTTCACCAAGTGCATATGCGACATATTGCCCAGGTAGCAACATGACTTTTTCTTGGAATAAAGAAGGCCTTACTCCCACTGAATTAACAAATATCCAGCTGACATCAGATGGTGGAATCACATGGACCACGGTTGCTCGTGATCTTCCAGGTTCTTCATTCAATTGGAAAATACCTGATGATTTTGTTGGAGGAACAGTTTATAAGGCAAGAGTTATCAATGTTGCATCCGGTCTGCGCGATATCAGCGATACAACTTTTAAGATTGGAGAATCAACAGTTATCACTGAACAACCAATAGGTGATTCACTTTGCCCAGGTTCACAATTCAGAATCTTGGTTAAAGGAAATGGTAAAGGAACTTATGAATGGCGTTTCAATGGAAATGTGATCCAAGGCGCTAGAGATTCTATTCTTACGATACCTGCTGTAAAAGCTACTGATGCCGGAGATTATGTTGCAACAGTCAATACAGGATGTAAAGCCACACAATCTTTGCCTGCACGACTATTTGTAAAACCAATCACAAAAGTCATGGCACAACCAAAATCAGTGAATCTTACATCGGGACAAGCATTGGAGCTTAAAGTTTCTGCAGTTGGTTCAAAGGTTTCATATCAATGGTTCAATGATGGAGTAAAAATCGAAAATGCTACTGATTCCATCTATCGTTTGAATGTTACAAATACTGGAAATTCCGGTGATTACAGTGTTATTGTTAGCGGCGAATGCGGAGTTGATACAAGTGCAATCGCAAAAGTGGTGATCACACCCCCAAGTTCTGTATTGGAATCAATAGCTGATGCTTCAAAAGAAATCAAGGTTACTGTATTTGGCCAAAAAGCAGATGACATGAAGCTTTCTGTTCAATCAACAAAAAGTGGTAGTGCAACAATTTCATTGATGTCATCCACCGGTTCATTGATCCACACAATGTTCACAGGAATGCTTTCATCTTCTACCGTACATGAATTCGGTATTCCTGCCGGATTGGCAAGCGGTTCTTATTGGATTCATGTCACCATTGGTGGTTTGCACACAAGTAAGCAATGCATTATTGTCCAATGATAAATATACCATCGATTATACAAGACCATAAGCTACAGCTTATGGTCTTTTTTTTATTCATCCCACATTAATTCGGCATGATATGGATATAGCAATTCCTTAATTGTATTTCTTCCATGAAAGACATGTCTTTGCCACTCCAATACACCTTGTTGTTGCCACATGAACAATTGAGGAATATCAGGAAATGAAGCATATAATGAATGATAGACTGAAAGACTTGGCTGAGTCCAATACCAACTTTTAAACGCTTGTTGATCACCTATCTCAAGCAGTAGTGCTAATGGCGCAAAGCAGTTCACGAATAATTCCATATACATATGCTTCGATAGACCGCCACGTGCCTGGATATCTACCTTTGAGATGTCACATGGGAGATTCTTTCCCTTCAAACATTCCTGAATACATTGAGAGGTAATGAAAGCCCCTATGATTGCTTTATGAGGTCTGACATGACTATGTCTTTTTCTTAATGATACCCTTCTTTCTAAAAATATCAACCCGTATAGTTTAAGCAATTGCATGGGATCATCAAATGAATCTGCAATCTTGTTTACCTCATCTCTTTTTCGAAGAAGTCTGCTCAATGCATAATCCTGTAAATCATCAAGCGAATGCAGCGAATTCCCTTTTTCAACAATTGCATTCATTGGAATGCATTCTTCTGTGATAATGATTGTTTCCTTGGATATTTCGCATGAAATGTCATTATCGAATACAATGTGCAAGAGAAGATGTTGATAATGAATATCGAGATGATGCCCATGAGCAAACCAATCAGAAGTCCGCCTGTGAAATTCTCCATTTCCAACCGACAACTCTCCATTGATCAATACTGCCATATCGAGAAAATCTGGTCCAGCATATGGATTGATTTTACCCGGATTGAGGATACAAATACTATGACCAAGAGTGCTCAAGGAACGATGCTGACCCAACATCAAATATGCATGCAGTCTCTTTTGAATGTCTCTTTCATGTATTGAATCCAATGCGCTCTTTATAGAATTGCGCAGCTTCATAGGCCTTTTCCCCAAAATCCTCTGAATCACCTGCATATTGAATTGCTCTCGAAACATTGATCATGACCGGTCCATCTGCATTGGCCTTCATTATTGCGTCTATGTCCCCACCTTGCGCACCGATGCCAGGAATAAGCAACATTTCATCCGGAGCATATGAACGAATCATTGACAATTCATCAGGATGTGTTGCTCCAATCACAAAACCAATAGAAGCGGATGAATTCCATGATAAGACTCTTTCAATAACATGCTGATAGAGTGGCTTCCCCTCAGAAATGAGTCTTTGAAAATCTTTGGATCCAGGATTCGACGTCAAAGCCAAGATGATCACCATCCGATCTTCTCTTTCTAAAAATGGAGCCAATGAATCATACCCCATATACGGATTAACCGTAATTGCATCACAATTCAGATCATCAAAGATGGCTCTAGCATAAGCCGAAGATGTATTACCGATATCTGCACGCTTTGCATCAGCAATGGTAAAGACTTCATTGGGAATCATAGAGATTGTATTTTTCAATGCTTGCCAACCATGCTCACCATATTGTTCATAGAATGCGGTATTGATTTTATAAGCTGATGCATGCATCGATGTAGATTCGATGATAGATGCATTGAATGTGGTGATCGGACTTTCTGAACCTTGCAAAAAAGGTGGAATCTTGGATATTTCCGTATCCAAGCCAACACATAATCTGGATGAGATAGCTTTTTGTCTTTCAAGTAATCGTTGCTTTGCTTTCATGATATTATTTCACAAGATTCAAAAGTTCATCCAACTTAGGACTTAAAATAATTTCCGTTCTTCTGTTTTTTGCTCGAGATTCCGGGTCATTCGATTCTTCAACTGGCATGAATTCACTTCTTCCTGAAGCGATGATGCGCTTTGGATCTATGCCATTTTCAACAGTAAGTATGCGTGCTACTTCAGTCGAGCGTAAAACGCTGAGGTCCCAATTATCCGCAAAACGCGAAGAACCTATGGGAACATTATCGGTATGGCCTTCAATCATGATAGATATATCAGGTTGCTGGGACAATACAATTGCCAATTGCTGCAAAGCATCTCTACCCCTTTTGTCAATTGTGGTGGATCCTGATTTAAATAGTAATTGATTAGACATCTTCACATAGACTTTTCCGTTTTTGACTTCAATCTCGAGTCCGCTGTCTTTAAATCCAAGTAGCGACTTTTCAACACTCTCTCTTAATGCATTCATTGATGAATCCCTTTGTTTCATCAATGCTTGAACATCGCGAAGCATCGTTTCTCGGGTAAAAAGATCTTCTTCAGCTTTTTCCAATTGAGAAAGAAGATTTCTGATTTCATCCGTGCTTGCTTTTTTTGCTTGATCCAATTGTTCTTCCAATATTCTTGTCTTTTCCTTCAATAATCGAATCTCTTGTTGAAGGTCATCGATCATAGCAGCATTTCCAACATTCTTCGCTGCCAATTCCTGTTTCTGATTATGCATTGCTATTAAGGCTTTCTGTAAAGAATCCACTTTTTTCACCTCTGCATCAAATGTGGATGTAGAAACGCATGAAATCTGAAAAAAGGAAAAGCATACAAAGCAGAAACAGCTTGATAAGGACAGAAATCGAGAAAAAGAATGCATGGCGAAACTCTTGAGACAATGATTTACGACCTGATTATTGTAAATTTACGGATTATTCTATGAGCAAAATTGACATCATCAATAAGTTCATGCTCAAAACTCACCATTTTTCCTCGTAATCTTTGATATGGATTCACTTGCATTTGATAGAAATTATCCTTTGAATGACCTGATATCTGATATTAAGGCAGGAAATCGCCGTGCTTTGTCAAAAGCCATTTCCATGGCTGAAAGCTCATTGGATTTAGATAGGAAAGCAACTGAAAATGTCCTGGAAGCTCTTCTCCCATATACAGGAAATGCAAAAAGGATTGGAATCACGGGTAGCCCGGGCGTTGGTAAATCCACTTTTATCGAATCATTCGGTTTGGCATGTATAGAGCAAGGGGAAAAGGTTGCGGTTTTAGCCATTGATCCTAGCAGTCAATCTCATGGAGGCAGCATACTTGGAGATAAAGTTCGCATGCCTTTGCTTGCTCGATCAGATAATGCATATATCCGTCCCTCTCCTTCGCGCTTAACGCTCGGTGGTGTATCAAATGCCACGCGTGAGGCATTGCTGCTTTGCGAGGCAGCAGGATTCACAACAATTATCATAGAGACAGTTGGTGTTGGTCAATCTGAAGTTGAAGTAAGGTCCATCACAGATGCATTCCTATTATTGATGCTTCCGAATGCGGGTGACGAAATTCAAGGCATAAAAAGAGGCATAATGGAATTGGCAGACATGATGTTCATCAATAAAGCCGATGGGCAATTGCTGCCTCTTGCTGAAATAGCGAAAGGCCACGTTCGTAGCGCACTATCATTAATGCATTCTCCAACACAGGGCTGGGATGTTCCGGTCATCACGGGTTCTGGTCTTGAACAACATGGAATTCAAGAGTTATTGAAAATGTGCGATACGTTTTTCGATGATTCGGCCCCTCATCACCAAGCACTGATTGAAAGAAGGGCTCAACAAGCAAAAGAATGGTTTGAAATTGCACTTCACAGAGAACTCATTCTTTGGGCTGAGAATCAAAACTCATGGAATGTGGACAAGCAAGCTTACTTGGATGACATTCATCAAAAGAATATCGTACCCAGCATTGCTGCCAGAAAACTCATAGAAAATCTCTTCAACAAATAGCCTAAGAAATGGCCTTTTCCTTTTTCAAGGGCAATACGGTATCTTTGCACCACTGATTATTATTCTTACCAAACTTATGAACATCACATTCCCGGACGGCACGGTTAGAGAATTCCCATTACATTCAACCGGAAAAGAAATTGCATTGTCCATTTCAGAAGGACTTGCTCGCAATGCCCTTGGCATCATTGTGAATGATACCCCTTATGATCTTTCACGTCCCATTGATCATGATGCGGCAATTCGCATCATTACTTGGAATGATGATGAGGGAAAACAAATCTTTTGGCATTCGACTGCGCATTTGATGGCCGAAGCTTTGGAAGCATTGTATCCAGGAGTGAAGTTTGGCATTGGTCCTTCAATTGAGGCAGGATTTTACTATGATATTGACCTTCCCGAAGGAGTGAAAATTTCAGTAGAAGATTTACCTGCAATCGAGCAAAAGATGAAAGAATTGGTCAAAGCCGACTCTGCTTTCATTCGCCGTGAAATAACCTGGGAGGATGCCATTGCATTTTTCAAGGAAAAAGGTGATGAATATAAACTTGAATTGCTTGAAGGATTGAAGGAATCTGAAATTACATTTTATACTCAAGGAAATTTTACCGACTTATGTCGTGGCACACATGTTCCATCAACCGGTACATTGAAATATCCAAAACTACTTTCTGTAGCCGGCGCTTATTGGCGCGGAGATTCCTCAAGAAAACAATTGACGAGAATTTATGGAATTGCTTTCCCCAAAAAAGATCAATTGGAAGAATTTATCACATTGCGCGAAGAAGCTGAAAAAAGGGATCATCGCAGAATTGGCAAAGAGCTTGAACTTTTCATGATATCACCAATAATTGGTGGTGGGCTTCCCGTTTGGCTTCCGAATGGTACGATAGTACGTAGAACGCTTGAGAATTTCCTTCGTAATGAACAGGTGAAACGTGGATATCAAGAAGTGATCACTCCACATATTGGAAATCTCCAATTATATCGCACAAGTGGTCACTATCCTTATTATGCCGATTCACAATTTGCACCAATCACCGTTGATGATGAAGAATATTTGCTCAAGCCCATGAATTGTCCGCATCATCATCAGATTTATGCATCGAAGCCCCGTTCTTATCGTGATTTGCCGGTACGTCTTGCAGAATTTGGAACAGTTTATCGTTATGAGCAATCGGGCGAATTGAATGGACTTTCCAGAGTTCGTGGATTCACTCAAGATGATGCGCATATTTATTGCACGGAAGACCAATTGCGTAATGAAATCAAGCAAGTGATAGAAATTACACAGAAAGTCTTCACAACATTTGGAATGGATGTAAGCACCCGATTATCATTCCGAGATGACAATGCTGATAAATATGGTGGTGATTTATCATTGTGGGAAAGAGCTCAAAAAGAGATCAAAGATGTTGCCGACGAGATGGGTCTAGAGTATTTCATTGGTTTGGGTGAAGCTGCATTTTACGGACCAAAAATCGACTTCATTGTTCGTGATGCTATTGGCAGAAAATGGCAGCTTGGTACGGTCCAGGTAGATTATGTAATGCCCGAAAGATTCCAATTGGAATATACGGGTGCCGATAATGCAAAGCATCGTCCCGTTATTATTCATAGAGCTCCATTCGGTTCAATGGAACGTTTTCTTTCAATTTTGATTGAGCATTATGCTGGGAATTTCCCATTCTGGATTGCTCCTATCCAATTGTCGATTCTTCCCATCAGTGAAGAACAACATGGTTATTCACAGGAATTGACTACTTTGTTTGAGTCTCATGGATATAGGGTGAAAACCGACCTAAGAAATGAGAAAATTTCACGGAAAGTTGCCGAAAGCGAGCAAAAGAAAATACCGTATGCAATCGTGGTTGGTAAAAGAGAACAAGAAATGAGGCAGGTTTCTGTCAGAGAACATGGCGTGGGAGATATTGGCTCTAAATCACTTGAGGAGATACAGCAAGTATTTGCATCTTTGATGATTGACTAATCACACAGTACGCACAGCCATTTTATCAGCAATCAATTCAAGCCCGAATGTTCCATCATTTTTTGGCAGCATAGACAATGCGGACTGCGCTGCATGTACATGCGATTGTACTGTTTGCACTGCATCATCAATGATGCCATGTCTTCGAAATATATCTATTGCTATAGGAATTTGTTCTTTGGGGATACCCTTGTTTTGAATATATCGTTCGATGAATTGAGCATCTTCACCATCTTTGATGCATTCAAAAGCGCGCACAATGAAATAACTTTTTTTCCCTTCCAAAAGATCTTGTCCGATTACCTTACCGAATTCTTTATTGTCTGCAAGTAAGTCAAGAACATCATCTTGCACCTGAAATGCAATCCCCAGATGATTGGCATAAGAATGCAAGGCATTGATTTGTTGTTCATTCGCATTGGCATAGAGAGCGCCTATGATTGCAGACAATTCAATGAGCCGTGCTGTTTTCATTTCTATCATGGACAGATACTCTTCCATGGATACAATGGGTGTTTGTTGGAACTCAAGATCTTGTGCTTGACCTTCACAGACATCGATCAGACCTTGAGTGAATTTGGACATGATTTCCAAAGCTCTTGGAGAATCTTTCACTTCATTGATGAGTAGTCGATAGGCTAAACCCATCATCACATCACCACTGAGAATTGCAGATGCTTCATCCCATTTCACATGCACAGTATCTCTACCTCTACGCAATGGAGATTTGTCCATGATATCATCATGAACCAATGTGAAGTTGTGCAATATCTCTAAAGCAGCTCCGCAACCCGCTGCTGCATATCCAATTCCTCCAATGCTTTCGCAAGCAAGCATGGTAATGATCGGTCTGAGCCTTTTTCCTCCGGCTGAAACAATATATTCAATTGGATCATATAGTATTGCCGGCACTCCCCCTTCATGGGATTGCGAGAGATATTCATCTATGCGTTTTCTGTAAAGAGAAAACTTTTCTTCGATGTTTACAATATGTTGAGTGTTATGTTCCATTGATATTCTTTGGATGTACTATTCTACATCAATTTAGAAAATTTCTGTGTTCAACATGAAAAGGAGAATTTATGCTCCTCTTCATTACAATTGCAGATTCAACAATACATCTCTTAAATCCTGAACTGATGAGCACATATGGGTAGGAGCAGATTGCTCAAGATCATTCTGCATGCCATATCCGTATAAACAGGCTATCGACTTCATTGAATGTGCATGCGCTCCGTAAATATCATGCTCTTTATCACCTATCATCCACGAAGCATTCGGATTGAGGCCATGTTTTTCAATCACATGACCAATGATTGAGGTTTTGTCTGCTCGTGAATTATCAGCGCTTGCTCCGCAAATATCTACGAAAAGATGATCAAGCTTCATGTGCTCTAGAATTTTACCGGCATACATGTCTGGTTTTGCCGTTGCAACAAATAATGGCAAGCCAGCTTGATTCAATTCGAGCATCAGTTCCGGAATGCCCTCATAGAGTTCTTGTTCATAGATGCCTTTGACGGCATAATATTCTCTGTACAATCGGACGGCTTCCCTTGTTGAAGATTCATCGAATTGACAATACACAGGAAATGATTCCCATAAAGGTGGACCCAAAAATCTCTGTAATATTTCATCTGAAGGAATTGGGGCCTGAATTGATTCAAGTGCATATTTAACGGATTTGATAATTCCGGGCGCAGAATCCGTCAAGGTTCCATCAAGATCAAACAAGAGTGCATTCATTCAATGCTTCTCATCTGTTGATTGTTCAAATGCAGAAGGATCAACCGACCACAACAATTTATTGCGGAGGAGGTCAAAGAATGTGCTGTCTGCATGTTTAACGATTTTCACTTGTGTAGATGATCTGCGAATGAGCACCTGATCTTGTTTTGTAATGGATAGTTCAATTTGTCCATCTGCAACCATTCTGGCTTCACCATCAGGTGCATCAACTTTTACTGTTAATTCGAGTGTATCAGGTATGATCAGCGGCCTCATTGTTAGTGAATGAGGAGAAATCGGAGTAATACAAAGCACTGATGATGAAGGAGTTATAATTGGGCCACCACATGACAATGAATAAGCCGTAGAGCCAGTTGGTGTAGCTATGATCACTCCATCAGCGCGATATGATGCAATTAGATATTGTTGATGAGCAATATGAGTGGTAATGAGTCTGGAAGATTCTTTTTTCTCAAACACAATCTCATTGAAAGCATGAATTGTTTTGCCTCCTACTTGTGCTTCGAGCAATGTACGATCAACAATTCGATAATCACCTGAAAGGACATCTTTTAGAGCTTTGGGTAATTCTTCCAAATTAAATTCAGCCAAGAAACCAAGGCGTCCAACATTCACACCCATAAGCGGCAGGTCTGATCCGGAGAATAATCGAGCAGCGGTAAGCATTGTTCCATCACCACCAAAGACAATCACAAGATCGGCAAAACGTTCAAACTCCACAGCATGCAAAACATGTATGCGAGAACGAATATTTTCCGGCAATGATTGAGCAATACTTGGTTCAGCACAGCATTCAGCACCAAGATCAAAAAGAATCGATGCGGCATGTTTAGCTGCTTGAACCGCACCTTCACGATCCGGATTTACATACAGACCGATTGATTTCATGACAAATCACCGGGGGTATCCGGATTTGATGCTGCCGGCGAAGTAGTATCTGCGACATAGTTCAAACGCAGATCTCTCAAAACAGTATCAAGTAGCCGAGACTCTGTATCGGTCAGATTTCCCGCAGTTTTTTCTTGCAGGATAGCAAGAAGGTCAATAACAAATGAAGCCTGTTCAGGATTTCTCTCGGTTTTACCCGTCATTGGATGAGCGATTTTTCCGAGAGCGGTAAACCCTTCTAATTGAAACATTTGGACAATGCCTGTAAAATCAATGTTCATATCGGCTCCAATCAAGCAAGAATATCAGACAATGAAACCAAGTAATCAGGCAATATTTTTTTGCGTTCAAATGTCAATGGCAATGGCGTATGATGAACAGAACCATTGATAATGCCAACCATGGAATTTGTATTGCCATCTATCATGGCTTCAACAGCAGCATGACCAAGACGGCTTGCAAGGATTCGATCTGCTACTGATGGTTTTCCACCTTTCTGCATTGCTCCCAACACCGATACTGTACTGTCGATATTATAAGAATCTTTCAAAATTTTCGCGAGATCAAATCCTCCGCCCACTTCATCACCTTCACCAATCACGATGATATATCGTTTATCGGCATTACGGGTTGAGATGCGACGGTGAAGATCGGGGATATTCGTTATGGTCTCAGGAATGGCAATATATTCCGCGCCACAACCGATACCCACATTGATGGCGATATAACCTGCTTGGCTTCCCATCACTTCGATGATGAAAACATTCCCCATTGAATCTGCTGTATCACGAATTTTATCGATCGCTTCTGCAGCAGTATTCAATGCAGAGTCATAACCAATGGTATAATCGGTTCCATACACATCATTATCTATGATAGCACCAACTCCAACAACAGGATAATTATGCTCTTTCCCCATGAGATGAAGATATTTCAAAGACCAAGGTCCTCCGGTGGCAATTAATCCCTCAATGCCGGCTTTCCGTAGTTGTTCTACTGCTTGTTTCCGAACATGCTCTTCTTCTATGGGCATATATTTACTTGTTTTCAGAATTGTTCCGCCGAGGCCGACGATATTGGCAGTGTCTGCTCTTCCCAGTGTTCTAAACTGTTCTTCAACGATTCCTTTGAATCCATGAGAAATGCCAATCACTTCCAATTTTTTTGATTCAGCCGTTCTCACCACTGATCTGATGAGCGCATTCATGCCTGGGGCATCAGTGCCGCTTGTAAGTAGTCCGATACGTTTCATGTGGAGTGTGCTCCGAAAAATGAAAGGGTCTGTAATGACCAGATATTGAATATGTTCTAATTCCTCGAAATTCGTAATTTGTAGCCAACTAATCAAGGCAAAGTTCTACTCTATGGCATTATCCCCAAATCTGATCCTTAATTCCGAAAGAGCTCCCGAACCAGTAGGAGCATATCCTCATGCAAGACGCATTGGAGACATGCTCTTTCTGTCAGGGGTTGGGCCAAGAGAACGTGGAACATCCATCATACCGGGCGTAACATTGGATGCAGATCGCCAAATACTTGATTATGATATTGAAGAGCAAACCCTCTCGGTTTTCAGAAATATCCGATATATCCTTGAGGATGCAGGGTCATGTTGGGAAGACATCGTTGATGTGACAGTGTTTTTAACAAATATGCGCGATGATTTCCCCCGCTTCAATGCTCTATACAAAGAACATTTCGCAGGTATTCATGCCTGTAGAACTACAATAGAAATCAATGCCTTGCCAACGCCAATTGCAGTGGAATTGAAAGTGCTGGCAATCATGGGAAGCTCACAAACAAAACAAGGGTAAAGTCATGCAAAACAGTATGCATGTATTCATTGCAATAGCAATTTTTCTCTATGGAGTGATCGATCTTCATCAATGCTTTGCATCATCCTTTACGAATTCAAAGACTCAAACCATCAAGCAAACATTGATTTCTTCATCACATGAACAAGTTGATGGCATACAATCAAATGTCGGAATTGAAAGTAATAGAATATTGATCATTGATTCAGCTGAATGGGAAGTAAGAAATCCTAAAGCATTGTCTTTTTCTGAGAGGGCTATCACTTTACGTGATGCCGAATTTAACGTACCAACAAACTATGATGTCCCTATAAAGAATATCGGTTCTATACCGTTGACAATTGATTCCATTACACTTTCCGGATCCATAAGTGACTTCATAATAGATACCACATATAAAAAAACTATCCTACCCAATCAAATCTCGTATATAAACATTCAGTTTCTTCATAATACTGCTGGTGATGTTGAATGTACATTTATCATTCATACAAATTTGAAACAGGTGCTTCCTGGAATAAATGATTCAATTGCGAATCCAGCTTTTTCGCTCAAAGGCAAAGTAAACAAAGGGAATCTTGTTATTAATAGGGATGGATGTAATGTTTATTACTTAAATGCAATTAAAGACTCTTTATGTCAATGTAAGAATGTAATAACATTTTTGAATAATGGACAGGTAAGAATTACAGTTGATTCAATAACTTTCATTGGAGATTCAGCGGATTTTGTTTTTGATCCCAGTGACTTGAAGGCAAGGAGAATTTTAGACCCCAATCAATCTTTTAAGTTACAGGTTATTCCAAAACCACAATCTAACAATGCTCGTAATTATGTCGGGAAGATTAGAGTCTATTCTAATAACAGGGATATACTTAAGCCCATAGATGTTTCTTACCAATCAGTTTTACCTGGTATTTTCATCACATCACCAAGTAGTTTTATTTTGGATGCAGATACTACTATTTCAATACCAATACAATTTTCAAGATTGAATTTTCCACCTGGTATTGATTATAGAGTTCTACGATACTTCAAACTAGGGTTACCTTTGGAAAGTAGACAGGCCATTTACAATGCAAGTTTCAGAATTGATGATGAAATTACTCTAAAAGACAAATTTATAGTTACTGATAAGTTGGCTGCTAGCCCAAATCACAATAGTGAAAGATTTTTCGAAATCCAGAATAATGAAAAAGATGGATTTATTGGCGATACATTAGGTTTTCTTACTTTTCATTATTACTTAAGCGAACATGATAGCATCAGTATTTTGATTAACGATTTAACTATTACTTATCCACCTCCATCGAATCCATTTCAATCGGCCAATCCTTGCTATAATTCATTTTCAATCACTAATTTTCCAATTTCTATACAATTAAGAAAAGATACATTTTGCTTAGATCCTTTCAATAATTTCTTTGGAGATTTTCTCTATAACATTAGAAAAAGCACCAATGATTTCATTGCTTCCATGAAGGTGTCAGGTGAACCTGTGATGGAAATTCAACACTTTTTCAAAGAAGCGACATTTGCACAGATATCATTATACTCCGTTAATGGAATGAAATTGGAAACAGTATTTTCCGGTATGGCCCCTGCGGAATTGCACCAATTTCGCCATCCAATGAGCCATTTACCGCCCGGGGTGTATTTCTGCGAGATGGTTGCTGGTCAATTTCGCAAGACCATTCCCATTATCCTGAACAGATAATATCTAGGATTGAAAAGTTTGGCAAGGTTATTGAAATATCTCTTGAAGATTACATGAAAACTTGCCAAAAAGCGCATAAGAATGTAATTTTGAGCCATTATTGACCATTGTTTCACCGAACGAGTACGCCTCTGACACATTTGTACTGATTCACAATCGAACGGATTCTCCGGCTGACAGCAGCATGGATCCGGAAATTCTTTCGGCTTGTACAATATGTTTCGTACTTGTTTGAGATAACATGCATCTCCACATTGTTTCATTTCGGTTCTTCCCTCTTCTCATGTGCTTGTTCATGGCAGGCACAAGCATGGTGGTATGCGCAGCTGAATTTGAGCATAGTGATTTGCTTTTGGCATATATGCGTGCTTCAATGATGATTGGAGAGCCACCTGTAACTCCCGAAGATTCCACTTCATTGAGCACTGAAACAGATTCTCTTTCCAATTCTCAAGTATTACCTCTTTCCGGCATATTCTCTCCAAAAAGACAGTATCGTAGTTCATTTGGGAAAGATCCATATCGAAACAATCCTTTACCGCCCGGATATACCATCGATCTGAAATTTGATTCAACCGTTTCAGAGGTAAGAAAAACAGAAACATTTGGCGATATCTCCACGGCTAGTGGAAATATCATTTCAATGGATGATTATTTACTCTTGCGTCGTGAACGGGAAAGAGGAAGATTATGGGATTCACTCGTACGGCATTATGACTTAAAAAAAGCGATGTCTTCATCCGATTTGGCAAGTGTCCTAAGTCAGGCCACGGGATTATCCATCCCGATTCCACCAAATCCGCTCATGAGCATTTTTGGCAAACCGGAAATCAGCATCAATGTAGCCGGTGATGTGAATGTAAGAGCCGGTTGGCAATGGGATTCACAAAAAATGGGGACAGCATCTCCATTCGGGCAAACGCAATCGGGTCCCTTCTTCACGCAAGACATCAATCTTAATGTGACAGGTAGGATTGGTGATAAATTACGATTAGGCGTTGATTGGAATACGCGGCAACAATTCGATTTGAACAATCGTTTCAATATTGGTTTTTCAGGTGAGGAAGATGATATTTTCAAAAGAGTGGAAGTTGGAAATGTTCAATTCCCAACTCCTTCAACTCTTATAAGTGGAAGCCAAGCATTATTTGGAATCAGGACCGACTTTCAGTTCGGGCCTCTTTACCTTAAGACAATTGCTTCACAAAGAAGAGGTGAGTCGCGCAGGGTAAATGTTTCCGGTGGTGGAACAATGAGGCAACCATTTAGAATGAATGCCTACGATTATGACAAGAAAAATTTCTTTTTGGATACCGCATACTTTTCCATTTGGGATACATATTACAAAGCACAAATACCACTGTTACCAAATACACCCCAATCGAGAAGAAACAGAATCAAATTATTGGAAGTGTATGAATCGACTGTTGATGTGCAATTAGCAGCGCAAGCAGCTGAAGGTATCGCGATTGACACATTATCTGCAATAAACAGAGTTGGAACTTCTCCTCAGTTTTACGATAAGGCCTACTATACCTCCATAGCCCCGGTTGCCGGATATACTGAAAGAGGAAAGTTTTTGAAGCTCGATCAAAGAGCATATCAATTCGACGAAAATCTCGGTCGTTTGACAATCACTTCACTTAAATCAGACAGAACATATGCTGTAGCATATCGTATCGAAGGAGAAACAAGCGAACCCGGAGATGATTTGGATTTTGGTACCATTTCAAATACTGTGCAGACAAAAGATACATTGATATTGAAACTTGTGTATAGACCAAATATGCAACCCGGGTTTCCTATGCTTTGGAAAA
The DNA here is from genome assembly GCA_005788035.1 of Bacteroidota bacterium. Lineage (GTDB taxonomy): Bacteria > Bacteroidota > Ignavibacteria > Kapaibacteriales > UBA961 > UBA961. The sequence goes on along the minus strand of SXZI01000029.1, from coordinate 14,621 downwards.
GGCAAATGAGGAATATCTTCAATATCGGACAAAGCAATGTCAGTCTTGCCGATTTGAAACTGAATGTTTGGTATCTGCGTGCAAACAATGATTCCTCTGATGTTTTGGAAGGATCTAGTGATAAGGTCGTGACTATTCTCGGAGTTGACAGAGTCAACAACTCCGATGGAACCGCACGCCCCGATGGACTATTCGACTTGGGCAGCCCGCAGCAGCAGAATCAACAAAATCAAGTACAACAAGGTGGAAGTACATCACTTGGTGGCGGGACCACTCCTCAATCACAATTACCAGCACAATATCAGCAGCAAGGCTCACCATTTTTCAATCCGGTTCGTGGAGAAATTATTTTTCCGGAAAGAGAACCCTTCGACTCTGGACTTATCAAGTATTTCTCAAAAGTTGGAAGCCCTCAAGCAGCCAATAAATATCGCTATACACAGGTATACACAGAAATCGTTGAAATAGCACGTCGTGCAACAGATCGGGATCGCTTCATCATTACCGGAGAAGCAACAGGCTTGATGAATACAGGTGGTGGTAAAATCTCACTCGGTGCTTTCAATCTCTCACCAGGCAGTGTACGCGTGAATCTTGATGGAACACCTTTACGAGAAAATGTCGATTATTATGTGGAGTATTTCACCGGCCAAGTCACCCTCACCAATCCGCGGGCATCATTGCCAAATGCAAATCTCAGCATTGAATATGAGCAGAATGATCTATTCAATCTCGCAACAAGAACACTAGTTGGTCTACGTGCCGACATGCAAGCATTCAAAAGAAGAAATGGATCAGCGAATGTTGGTATGACATTCATGATGTTCGATCAGGCAATGCTGTTCGACCGTGTTCGCGTGAATGAAGAGCCTGTTTCAAATAGCATGATAGGTTTTGATGGCAATCTCAATCTGAATCTACCTTTCCTTACAAAAGCATTAGATGCAATGCCTTTCTATGATACGAAAGCACCATCAACGCTCACGCTTCGAGGTGAAATTGCTGCAATGCTTCCAACACCGAATAAACGTATTTCTGATATTCCATCGGACAATGGAGCTGCAGTTGCATATGTGGATGACTTTGAAGGTGCTCAACGAAGCATATCTCTTGGACTCACTCCCCAACAATGGGCACATTGCGCATTGCCGGATGATCCAAGACTATGGGATGATCCACTTTCAAAAGAAGGAAATTATTTTCGCGGAAAAACATGGTGGTTCCAGAAATTCATCGGTGATACAAGATTACTTGATGTCTATCCCAATCGTGATACACGTGGAAGATTGAACACCATCAATGATTTGGAAATCCGTTTTGAAAGTACAGAGCGTGGGATCTATAATCGTAACAAAGATTTTGTAGACAATATCAATCCAACATACGATGCAACTTCACATGCAGCATTTCTTCAGAATAATCAATTCCGCGTTTGGGGTGGTATTCAAAGGCTATTCTCGACATTCAATACCAATTTCGATACAGAAAATATAGACTTTTTGGAATTGGTCGTGAAGTTTGGACCGGATACAAAATCCGATCAAACAGAAATGTGGGTTGATATCGGACAAATTAGTGAAGATATCATACCAAATAATCGTTTGAACACCGAGGATGGTATCACACAAGCAAGTCCGATACCAAATAATATCATCGATATTGGTGAAGATGTCGGCATTGACGGCCTCAATGATGAACAAGAAAAAAGTTCTGTCGCTCCAGGGGAGGCATATCCCTTCCCTCTCAATCAAGAAAAAGATCCAGCCCGCGATAACTATTTCTTTGACTTCAATGTTGATAGGAATGTTCAAAAAAGTGAACAATTCACATTTTACAATAACTATGAGAATAATGCTCAGTTATCCGAATCCGGGCAATTCCCTGATCGTGAGATACTCAACAATAATAATGGCCAGACAATCATGCTGGACAATAGTTATTTCAGTTATAAAATCAATATTGATCCTGATCCAAGAAGAAATCCACAAATCATTGGTACGGGAGCATCTGATCCCAATCCGCTTAATCAGTGGTACTTCTATCGTATCCCATTACGCAGGCCAACGAAGATAGTTGGCAATCCCACTTTTGCAAATCTTCAATATATCAGAGTATGGTTCAAAGGGCAACCAATCACAGTAAAGATTGCAGAATGGAAATTTACCGGTGGGCAATGGATTCGCAATAGTGGTTTACAACCAAATGTTACACCGGAAGACAGCATACTCAGTGTGCAATTCGTGAATGTCGAAGAAAACAGTCGACTCCCTGATTTATATACATTGCCTCCCGGCGTACAAAGACCACGGCAAATCAATAATCCGGATCCGCTTCAGGATGTACGATTGAATGAACAATCTTTATCCGTGAGCGTAAAAAATCTGCCTTCAGGTCAAGAGAGGATGGCTGTTCGTTTGATGCGCAATCTAGACGTGTTTTACTATAAGCGGATGAAGTTCTTTCTTCACGGAGATGGCTCCATGCCTGCGCTCATTCCGTATGGCGCAGCATCGAAAGCACAAGCATTCATTCGATTTGGTTTGGACTCTGCCAATTATTATGAAGTGCGTCGCCCTATCATACAAGGATGGAGAGACATCGACATTGAAGTGGCAAAGTTGACAGCTCTCAAAGAGAAACGTTCTCAAGAAGCAGCCACGCTTCGTGTACCGGAAGACATCATTACGCGATTCATTGATACAGCAGAACAATTCGATCCGGGATTTTCCATACCCATTGAAACACAGTATGTCATCAAAGGAAATCCTATTCTGACTAGAATTCAATTTATCGGCTTTGGAATTGCCAATCCAACATCAGGTTCATTCCCTGAAGATTTATCAACTACGATGTGGGTGAATGAATTACGATTGATTGAACCTGAAAGTTCTGTCGATTGGGCAGGGATAGGTTCAGCAGAATTGAAGCTTGCGGATTTAGGTACTGTCAATGCAACATATAATCAGACAAATCCAAATTTCCATCGACTCGAAGAACGTTTTGGGAATCGCAATCAAACATTGAATTGGAATGTTCAAATGCAAGGAACTCTTGAAAGACTCTTACCAAAAGAGTTGAGTGATATGCGCATTCCAATATCCTATACTCATGGAGAATTGGCGGAAACTCCAATATTTGCAGCACAAACAGATGTGGGAATTGAACAAGCAGCACAGGCGGCTTATAATGCAGAGCTGACTCGCTCTAAAGGAAATGTCAATGAAGCATCAAGGGTAAGCGATTCTGTACGCAGACGATCTCAAACATTAAGAGTTCAAGATAGTTGGGCGATCACCGGTTTCAGATTGGGAATACCCATCAATCATTGGCTCATCAAGGAAACAATCAATAAGATCAATGTGAGTTATGATTATTCTCAGACATTTGAACGCTCCCCTGTTGCAGAGGAACGCTTCAGATGGAATTGGAGGCTCAAGTCGGATTACAATGTGCAATTCCCATCAACAATTTCAGTGAAACCAATTTCTTGGATTGGGGATATTCCGTTTTTTGGTGCATATAAAGATTGGAAAATCTTCTTTGTTCCTTCTTCTTTCTCAACATCCGTTCAGTTCCAAAGATCAAGAGCCACGGAGAAATCACGATTCCTGACATTCCCAAGTCCGGTCATTAGAGATTTTGCCGCTACGCGTCAAGCACAATTCTCATGGCGATTTTCCGAGAATGGTCTTCTTAGTCCAATATTGGATTATTCATTTACAACCGGTTCTACATTGATGGATTTGGAATTGGATGAAAATGGCAGACAAAGAGAAGGAAGTGAATTATTGAGAAGAGTGATAGGAAACGGTTCTAATTTTATCAATTTCGGTGTGAATACGAATCACAATCAAGTGGTGACATTGAATTTCAGACCTCGCTTCCCTGATATTGGTGGACTCCATAATTATTTTGATAATACCGGTTCTTTCTCTACCACCTATACTTGGCGCAATCCTTTGCAACAAGATACAATGGTCAAAGATGCCGTAAAGCAAGCTTCCTTTCAGAATACCCTGAGATTTACATCAAATCTTCGGCTCAAAAGCATGACCGATAAATGGTGGGGTATAACGGCTGCAAAAGGCTCAGACTCCAGTACAAGTATTTTGGGTACGATAGGCAGAGTATTCAAAACAATCTTCTTTGATTATGAAACATTGACGATGAATTTTAAACAGGAAAACTCTGCAATCAATCAAGGAGTATTGGGCGAAACTGGAATGACTAATTTTTGGAGAAGTGCCGTTGGTTTGGATGAAGCAGAATCATTCGGACCAAGTGCTGCATATCAAATGGGATTGGTTCCTCAACCTCATGGTGGATTTAGACTTATACCTACTGCAGGATTTCCATTTTTTCGGGTAGAGACTTTCAATGGAAAACGACCACGCAATGCAATTCTACCTGATAATTTTTTCCAAAAATCAGAAATTGAATGTAGAACAAATCGTCCACTTTGGCCGGGCGCTACACTGGATCTTAATTGGAAATCGGGTTTTGGCTTCAACCAGAATCAATTGGATTCCACCGATAATGAAGGAGATTCCCGATTTACGAATATTGTCGTGACCTCAAATTATAATCGGTCATATCTATCACTACCCAAGTTTTTGATCTTCGCTCCGCTCAATAATTCCATCGAACGTGTGATCGATTTGTTCAATGAACGTAAACAAGTGATCATAGCTCAAATTCCTTCAGATACTCTGCGTCAAAATCAGGCATTGAGAGATGCCGTCTCTGAATCATTCGAAAAAGGATTGGAAACTAGGATTTTCTCATTTCTTCCTGATGCAGTTCAAAAAGTATTGCCTGCAATCAATTGGACTTTCAGATGGGATGGTGTTGAGAAGCTTCCGATTTTTGCAAATCTGGCAAAGCGCGTCACGTTGGAACATGCATATAAATCCTCCTATCAAGAAAGCACTACAAGAACGGATAATGGCATAGTCCCGGGTTCTCAACAAATTCAATCAGGATTTGAACCACTGCTCGGAATGCAATTGACATTTGATGAATCAAAATTGAAAGGATTATTGACGGGTTCATTAAGATTTACAACCCGAGAAAATTATATCATGCAGCCAACTTCATCGATTATTCAAAGTGAGTCTGTCACTGATTTGACATTACAAGCAAATTATAATCGTAGAGGATTCAAAACTTCCTTCTTTGGATTGACATTTGACAATGAACTTGAATTCGCAATGCTTGCAACATTCAAACGCTCATTACGAAATACATATGACTTGCTTAAGTTGGCAGATCAGAATGCTCAACGTTTGGATGGAAATACACAAATCATTTTAGAGCCATCTGCTAGATATGGAATCTCTCAGAGAGTTACAGCTCGCTTGTTCATGAGATATGAAACCACCATCAATGAAGGTGCCGCCGCGCCTGGATTCAGTCGCTATCAGTTTGGCTTAGATATTCGTATTTCTGTCTCAGGTGGTCGATAATAGAGTGCACTATGGCGATATCTTTTCTTAAACCGCTTGAACGCTTCATCCGTAAATTATTGATCGGTTCGGGTTCACCATTCAAAGGACAGATTATTTCATCTGTATCTGATGCGATTCAACTCCCACATTCCCCACGCATACTGATTATCCGTCCGGATAAACTTGGTGATATGCTCATCACACTGCCAACTATCAAAGCAATTCGAGAAGCATATCCGCATGCACAAATAGATGTTCTCGCCGGAAAAGTGAATCTTCCTTTACGAGATCAACTACTTCTCCATGTGAATGATTGCTTACTGTATGACAAATCATTGAAAAGTATTGTTGGATTATATCGCTTGCTTCCAAAGCGAAGATATGATATTGCAATAGATCCACTAGACAATCCCTCCACTACAAGTGGATATCTCCTGAGTATGAGCAAAGCTACGCATAAGCTTGGCATTCTAAAGTCCAATGCAAATGTTTATACGCATTGCGTCAGACCTCGCGACAGGTCTTCTGTGCATATTGTGGAGCGAACAGCACAAGTATTGCTTGGTCTTGGAATTAATCCTCAGCTTACATCATTGACCATACCTTATACTATAGAGGAGAGTATCCAGCATAAAACGAAGCAAGCATTTGTGCAGGTAGGAATTAATCTTTCAAAACCACTCATCATGATTAATATCGCAGGGGGTTTGGACTATAGAGTACTGAGTCCATTGACTGCTATTCCTTGGATCAAAGAAATAAAACAAATTCTTGACCAACATGATATTCAACTGATGTTGTGTGGAGAAAAAAAACATCATGCTTCAATGCATGTAATTGCAAAAGAAACACAAATATATTTGGCTCCTTTCGTTACGTCATATCATGAATTTGCCGGGTTATTGGCGGGTGCATCCATGCTCATTTCACCTGATACATCTGTTCTGCACTTGATTTCCTCTTTTAGCATACCATGCCTTGCTTTTTTTGTCGAAGACAACTCCGGAACAATGTTGTGGACGCCCTATCAATCACCACATGAATACATCCTTACAAAAGGTCCAACAGTGAATGAAATCCATTCCGATGAAATCATTGCCGGATTCAATACACTATTTTCCCGAACCACTCTATTTTCAGTTGAAGATCAAATCAATAAGCTTCAGGGATAAATTGGTTTTCTTCTTTCTTCTTGATGGTGTTTGGCAAATACCCCGGAAGCAAGTAAGAATGGGTGCAACTCTTCGGGGATTTCTCCCTTCCAATATTTCGCAACAAAAGCTGTTGAATAATCTCCTGAGCGAAATGCATCGGAATCAACAGTAAATTGGCAAAATGGAATCGTAGTTCTTAAGCCCGCAATATGATATGATTTCAAAGCTTCGAGAGTGCGTTCGATTGATTCATCTCTATTTTTTCCATGGCAAATCAATTTGGCAATCATTGAATCATAATTCACTGATACTTCAAAACCCGGAAAGAGGGCTGTGTCATTTCTAACTCCTTCCCCATTTGGTAATTCAACATAGTGAGCAATTCCGGTTTCCGGGAGGAATTCATTGTAAACATCTTCGGCGCATATTCTACACTCAATTGCATGTCCTTTTGGAACAAGATCATGTTGCTTAATGGCCAAATGCTCACCATATGCAATGCGAATCTGTTGTTCGACCAAATCAATTCATGTTACCATTTCAGTTACGGGATGTTCCACCTGCAAACGAGTATTTACTTCCATAAAATAAAATGCACCGGAAGCATCTAGTAAAAATTCCAATGTCCCTGCATTTGTATAACCGGATGTAGCGACAAGTCTTGCAGCTGCCTCACCCATTGCTTTTCTGATTTCTGCCGTAACCGCTGTTGAAGGTGATTCTTCAACTACTTTTTGATGTCTTCTCTGTACTGAACATTCTCTTTCAGGGAAATACAAAATTGTCCCGAATTGATCTGCCAGAATTTGTATCTCGATATGCCTTGGCGATACAATGAACTTTTCGATGAATACTCGATCATCACCGAATGATGCGAGTGCTTCTCCCTGTGCCGCACGTAAACCATCGAGCAATTCATCTTCATGTTCAATCAATCTCATACCTTTTCCACCACCGCCCGCAGCCGCCTTTAACAAAACAGGGTAACCAATCTTTTGAGCAATACGAGCAATTTCTTCAGGATCAGAAATTGCACCATTCGAACCTGGTGAGATTGGTACTTGTGCAGCTATTGCCAAAGCTCTAGCTTCCGTTTTGTCTCCCAATGCATGAATGGCTTTTGGTGATGGTCCTATAAATACAAGTCCGGCATCTAATACTGCTTGCGCGAATTGAGCATTCTCGGACAAAAATCCATAGCCCGGATGAATTGCCTCAGCACCTGTCTTCTTGGCTGCATCTATGATTTTCTCGATAATCAAATAACTTTCACGAGGGGTTGCACCCCCAATATTGACAGCTTCATCAGCTTTCTGCACATGCATAGCTGTAGAATCGGGCAATGAATGAACTGCCACGGTTGCTATACCCATTTTTTGACACGTATCAATGACACGTAATGCAATTTCACCGCGATTTGCTATAAGGATTTTTGAAAACATGGATATTTACGGGACTATGTACAAAATATTCAATCGCAAATTACGAAACTAGCTTGGGAATTACATCCGATGATAAGCAAATCATTGTAGGCACAAGAAATAATCTCTAATTTGCCGATAGTAATCAATCATATTCAAAAAACACACTATAGCTGATGAATAAAGCAGTGATAATGGCTGGAGGTTTTGGCACAAGACTTCGTCCCTTGACCATGAGCATACCAAAACCAATGGTACCAATTGCCAATATTCCAATCATGGAGCATATTGTCAATCTCCTGAAAAGACATAACATAACTGATATTACAGCACTATTATATTATCAGCCAGATAGAATCAAACAATATTTCGGGGATGGATCAAAATTTGGTATCACAATGCAATATGTACAAGCCGATGCGGACTATGGAACTGCCGGTAGTGTACGAAATGCGATGAAAGAGTGCAATGAACCATTCCTCGTAATGAGCGGCGATGTTCTTACGGATATTGATTTAACCAGTGCTATTGCATTTCATGAGGAACATGCGTCCAAGGCAACCATTTTGCTTTCAAGAGTGCAAGATCCTCTTCATTATGGAATTGTGATGACGCAGCCTGATGGAAAGATCACGCAGTTTTTGGAAAAGCCATCCTGGGGAGAAGTATTCACCGATACAATCAATACAGGCATGTATATCCTTGAGCCTGAGATTATTTCCATGATCCCTCCTGAACGAGATTATGATTTTGGTAAGGACGTATTTCCTCATATGCTTCGATCATCCATGGATTTGTTTGGTTGCATAACGCAAGGATATTGGAAAGATATTGGTAATCTTCATGAATATCAATCGGCTTGTCATGATGTATTGCAAGAGCAAGTAGGCATACAAATAACAGGCACGGAACGCCCACATGCAATTGTTGCTGATAATGCCGTCATTCCCGACACCGTTTCATTCTCGGGAAAATCCGTCATTGGAAATGATGTGACGATTGGAAACAATTCTAAGATTCATCAATGCATCATTGGTGATGGAGTACATATCGGATCCGGGGTTCAACTGAATAATTGCATCATTTGGGATGCTGTGCATGTTGGCGACAGAGTTATGGCAAGCGATGATGTGATCTGCAATGATGTATTCATCGATGCAGGTGTCACAATCAATGAGCAAGTGTTCATCGCGGAATTATGTCATGTAGGTTCAGGATCGCATCTCTTGTCTAATATCAAACTTTGGCCTAAAAAGATCATTGAATCAGGTGCAATCGTCACAAGATCACTCGTTCAAGAAGAGATATGGCTTCGTGAACTAATTACTGATTCACGAATTTCCGGATTGGCAAATGTTGATATCAATCCGGAATTTGCCGCCAAATTAGGTGCCTGCATTGGAAATGCACTCGGAATGCATGCCAATGTTGCTGCCAGCAGAGATGCAGATGCAGCTTCACGCATGGTCCACAGAGCTCTTATTTCAGGATTGATGAGTACCGGAATTACCGTTCGTGATTTGCAGATCACTCCCATTCCACAAGCAAGACAAGATTTGAGAGCCGGAACATCACATGCAGGTTTTCATGTGCGCAGGTCGATTCGAAAACCGGATACGATTGACATCATTTTGTTCAATCATGATGGAAGAGATATACCTCATAGCATTTCCAAAACAATCGAACGATATTTCTTTGGGGAGGATATCAAGCGCGTACCCTATAATGAAGTTGGAAGCATCATTTTTCCCGAAAGAAGCAATGAAACATATGCCTCTCGTTTTTCATCAGCATTGAATGTCAGTGAGATTTTACAATCCAATTATCGACTATTAATAGATTATTCGAATGGGCTTGCATCAACGACATTTCCTGTATTGCTTGGCTCATTGGGTGTTCATGTGGTTTCAGTCAATAGTTATGTTGATACGTTGGAAGGTTTCTCTGATGAAAGAACAGATACGGAAGCCGAAGAAACAAGTGAAATCATTCAATCATTAGGGTATGATTTCGGATTCAAGATTGATGCATCTGCAGAGAAAATTGCTGTAGTTGATGGGCAGGGACAATGGTATCAACCAAATAGACTACTCACGATTCTCACGAAACTATTTCTTGAAGCACATAAACATAGAGAGCCTTATGCAATAGCAGTTCCGGTTCTGGCAAGCACGGATATTGAAAGAATCGCTGCCGACTATGATGTTGAAGTTATACGTATAAAAAACAGTCACTCGGCCATGATGGAAGCAACCAAAGATTCACGCATCTTATTCTGTGGCGATACAAGAGGCAGATTTATTTTCACGGATTATCTTTTTGCTTCAGATGGCATGTTTTCCCTCGCGAAATGCCTGGAAATGCTGGCTTCCACATCGCATACATTTTCTGATTTGCATGCACAATTGCCATATCGGTCAAGAGTGCATCATTCAATTTCTTGCCCATGGGAAAAGAAAGGCATAGTCATGAGAAAAGCAATGGAATTCACAGAACATCTTTCAAGAGTATTGATAGATGGCATAACCGTGAATGAAGATAATGCAACAATTGTATTATTGCCTGACAAAGAACGTCCTGCATTCGTTGTGGCGGTAGAAGCTGATTCAGAAGAAAAAGCACAGCACGTGGCAGAACTCTATAAGCAACATATCATGTATTGGTCAGAAGCTTCATGAATGCTCTGATACTATTGTTGATGATACTTTCATCGGTTTCAACTTTTGCCATGGTTGATACCATAAGACTTTCATCTTTGGATATTTCTGCAATAAAGCAGGATTTCGGTTATGCAAAGAAAGATCGTTCAGTGATGGGCAACCCTTTACGCATAGCCGGAACCAACTATGAACATGGCATAGGCACCCATGCAGGTAGCAAATTCACTTTATCACTCCAGAAACAAGCATATGCGCTGACCGGTTTAGTTGGTATCGATGAAGGTATCTTTCCGGAAATGGGCTCAGCTGAATTTTTGATCATCTCGGATGGGCAAATACTTTGGAGATCCGGTATAATGAACAGAACGATGCTAGCTCGTTCATTCTCTGTAGATCTTACCAATAGAAGAACATGCGAATTACTCGTCTTTGATGGAAATGACAATATTTTCTCTGATCATGCAAATTGGGTGAATGCATATTTCATTGTGAACAAGGGATTCAAACCTATACCATTCATACGGCCGATTGAAGAGGAATATACTCTTACCCCAGAGGAATCTCTTCTTCCGATGATTCATGGGAAAACCCAATATGGTGCAAAGCCCGGCAGCGATATCTTACATTATGTGCCCGTCTCCGGATTGGAGCCACTTTCTATTGTTATTGATAATCTCCCAGCAGGCCTGACTTTTGATTCGTATCGCCGTATCATACAAGGGAGCATTGAAAAGATAGGTACATACTCGATTACAATACGAGCAGAGAATGCTCTTGGTAAAGCACAATCCACGTTCTTGTTCCGCATCGGAGACACAATCTCTTTTTCTCCTCCCATTGGATGGTCAAGTTGGTATGCCCATTGGGAATATGTCACACAAGAAGACATCTATAAGGCCGCACATGCTCTTCGAACTTCCGGCCTTCAGCAATATGGATTTGAATATATCTTGATTGATGATGGTTGGCAAGACACCAGCCATGCACTTTCCAAGCAAGGTCTGAAACCTGCTCCTACATTCCCCGATCTCGAAGCAATGATTGACTCGCTACATGCCATGGGGTTTAAGGTAGGAATATATTCATCACCCGGATCTCATACATGTGTGAAATTACCGGGCTCACTCAATCATGAAGAGCAGGATGCAGATTATTTCTGCTCCATAAAGGCCGATCTCGTAAAGCATGATTGGTGTGGATATCAATCAGTCTATGATTCTCTCATGAAATCATCTGGAGCAGACCCCACATCATTGGCAATAGCACCATATGCATTGATGAGCAAAGCTTTGCAGCGATGCAATAGAGACATCTTTTTCATGGTATGCCAATATGGGAATAATGAAGTTTGGAAATGGGGCCGATCCATTGGAGGACATTCTTGGAGAACAACCACAGACATTCAAGACAATTGGTGGAGCATGTCCAATATCGTTGGATTTCGTCAGGCCGGATTGGAACAATATGCAGGACACAATGGCTGGAATGACATGGATCATCTTCGATTGGGATATTCCCAGCCGGGACGATACATGCAAAAAACTCAATTGACTCCGCATGAACAATATACTCAAGTAGCACTTTGGGCTTTGCTCAATTCCCCACTGATTCTCAGCATGCACATGGATTCACTTGATGCTTTCACATTACAATTGCTGAAAAACCACGAAGTATTGGCAATGCATCAAGACCCACTTGGCATTCAAGGCAGAAGAGTATATAAGAACATATGGCAAGAAATTTGGTCTAAGCCTTTGTTGAATGGAGGTTTAGCAATCGGACTATTCAATCGCGATGATGTTGGAGAACAAACACTCGCCATCACAAGAAATGAATTGGGTGTGAATCCAGATATTCGCTATAGAATACGAGACCTTTGGACTCAAAATGATATCGGATACCTTGATCAGCAACTTCAATATACCATACCTTCTCATGGTGTTCGTTTGATTGCATTAATTCCTGAATCACCTCTTGGCTCAGTGCAAGAAGAAGATCAGATTTCTTCTTTGAGAATTATCCCGCAACCGGCTACAGACATTGCTTATTGTTCCTTTAATTCCTCGCATCAAGGTCAGGGCATCATCGAGATCATTGATGCAAATGGGAGCTTGATTGGAACTCCCATCAGCATAGACATAAAAAAAGGAATGCAGGCTTTCACGCTCCCCTTACCTCAAAACATGGCATCAGGCCTTTATGGACTGAAGATCAGCACTGGATTTTCGACTGTTTTCCATCCTATTCTTATCGTTCATTGAGCGTAATTCCATAGATTTGCACTTCAATTCCGGTTACTTGTGCCATAGAGCAGGTTTTTGGTTCATCTATTTTCAATGTTTCATTATGAAGATAACCGACATTCTTCAGCCTTCTGCTATTTTGTTGAATACAACATTCACAAAAAAAGAAGATGCCCTTGATGCCATGATTGACGCATTGGTATCCGGAGGACATATCACAAAAGCCGATGAAGCCAGAAAAGCCGTATTCGACCGTGAAAAAATCATGTCCACTGGAATCGGCAAAGGTTTTGCTCTACCACATGGTAAAACAAATCATATCACCGAGACAGTCGGAGCTTTCATGACACTCAGTGAACCGCTTGATTTTCAGGCATTGGATCAGCAACCAGTGACAATCATTTTTATGTTGATCGGAAGAGAAAATACCGTAGGTACACACTTGCGTTTGCTTTCGAGAATATCTCGTTTAATGAATAAAGATAGTTTTCGCGATAGCGTCTCTGCAGCACAAACCCCCGAACAAGTCATTGCGCTCTTTGCTGCCGAAGAAGAGGAGATGGGATGAAAACATTCGCTATCTTTTTGTGCATTGCATTATTGATTCCATGCTCAATCAATGCAGATCAAGATAAAACAAAGCAGGAACTTCAAACTGCGAAACAAGTTCTTTCCATTATGAAAGAACAAATGCAGCAACTTACAGACAGATTCAAAAAAAACACGCTCACTTTCAAGGGACAATATGAGCAGCAGACAAAGCAAATTCTCACCGGTTTCCGAAAGCAATTGCAGGCTCTAAAGCAAGATATTACTTCCATTGAAAACAATCTCGATGATTTGTCATCACAATTGGAATTGCAAGCCAAAGAAAATGACAAGGCATTGCAAGAGCAATTTCAAAAATTGAAAATCGACCTTGATGATTCAATGAAGCGTTTCGAACAAAAACTCGATTCTCTTTCCCAAGAACGTAAATAGCTTTCTCATGTCCGTTTCCATCAATACATCAGTCAGGCAACCAATAGGAGTATTCGATTCCGGTGTTGGTGGCCTTACAGTCTTGCGACATTTGATACATACCATGCCGCAGGAAGAGTTTGTGTACTTGGGTGACACAGCACGCGTTCCATATGGAAACAAATCACCTGAAACAATCAGACATTATACCCGCCAATGCGTCAATTTCTTACTTGGTTTTGATGTGAAGGCAATTGTGATTGCATGCAATACGGCATCAGCTCTGGCTTTGGATTTGGCTCGAGAGTTAAGTCCGGTACCTGTAATCGGCATGATAGACCCTGCTGCAAAAACCGCTGTAGATAAAACAAAGAATGGAAATATCGGAATCATAGGTACCAGAGCAACGATTGGATCTCATGCTTATGAACGTGCCATCAATGAATATGCAAAAGGCGCAGGCAAATCAATCCAAGTATTTGCGAAGGCATGTCCACTTTTTGTTCCTTTGGCAGAAGAGGATTTCGGGGAGCATCCATCTGCAGCATTGATAGCTCAAGAATATCTTTGTGAATTTATAGAAAAGGGCATTGATACATTAGTGTTAGGTTGCACGCATTATCCATTATTGAAAAATCTTATTTATTCCACGCTACCGGGGATTTCACTCATCGATTGCGGCGAATCGGCAACCATGGAATTATCTTCTATTTTGAATACGCGGGGTCAAGTCTCG
>SXZI01000028.1 GCA_005788035.1 Bacteroidota bacterium | reverse complement strand
TAGAATTTGACTATTGCTGCGTTCAGGGCGTTTTTGCAGCAAGACAATCTGGTTATGAAACCATTATGATCAACTGTAATCCTGAGACTGTTTCTACTGATTATGATACAACGACTAAGTTGTATTTCGAACCTTTGACATTTGAAGATGTTATGAATGTTATTGAGTTTGAGCAACCTGATGGCGTTGTGGTCACATTTGGTGGACAAACTCCTTTGAAATTATCAAAGAAATTAGTAGATCATAATGTACCCATAATTGGTACTTCCCACGAAGGTATAGACTTGGCTGAAGATAGAAAGCGATTTGGTGTTCTGCTTGATGAATTGAAGATCCCATGTCCTGATTGGGGTACAGCTTTCACTGTTGAAGAAGCTGTAATCATTGCAGAAAGAGTAGGATATCCTGTTCTTGTTCGCCCTAGTTATGTATTGGGTGGAAGAGCAATGCATATTTGTTATAGAGAGGAATCACTCAAACATCATGTTGAAGACGCTTGTAAACAATTTCCGGATACTCCTATTCTGATTGATAGATTTTTGGAACAAGCATATGAATTCGATGTCGATGCTGTCTGCGATGGGGAACATGTAGTAATTGGTGGTATGATGCAACACATTGAGGAAGCAGGGGTGCATTCAGGTGATTCAAGTTGCGTATTGCCACCATATACAATTTCGAATGAACAATTTGATATTATGACTTCCTATACAAAGAAACTTGCAAAAGCTCTAAATGTCATAGGATTAGTCAATATTCAATATGCTGTTCAAAATGGTGAGATTTATGTACTCGAAGTGAATCCTCGTGCTTCACGAACAATACCATTTGTTGCAAAATCAACTAATGTGAATCTCTCTCAGATTGCAATGAGACTTATGCTTGGAGAAAAACTAGCAGACATAGATGTTCGTGATTTTTCACTCTCTGCAAAAAGGGTTGCAATAAAAGAATCTGTATTTCCTTTCATTAAATTCCCAAGAGCAAATGTATTTCTTGGTCCTGAAATGCGCTCCACAGGAGAAGTAATGGGAATTGATGTAACCTATGGAAAAGCAATCATCAAATCCAGAATATCTTCAGGAAATAAATTACCAAAAGAAGGTACTGTGTTTGTTTCCTTGAGTAATCTTGAAAAAACTGCAAGAGCAGCGGATATCATGTCTGGATTCAAAGATCTGGGTTTTACAATCATGGCTACTAATGGTACTGCCGATTTCTTATCCGAGCACGGTATTGAAACAGTAAGGGTAAGAAAACACTATGAAGGAAGGCCTAGTATTATCGATCATATAGTTGCCGGTGAAGTGCAACTCGTAATTAATACGCCGATTGGAGAGTATGCTCGATTTGATGAACATATTATGGGGCAAACCGCTCTGAAGCATTCAGTTCCATTTTTCACAACACTTGCTGCAGCTTTTGCATCACTTTCAGGGGTACAAGCTTCAAGGCATGAGCAACCTGAAGTACGGTCATTACAGGAGTATTTTGGTCGATCTAAACATAGCGGAACATAATGTCTGCAAAAGAAAAATCCATATGGACTGTTGTTGATATCATTCGTTGGGGTACCGAGTATTTTGGAGCTAAAGGGGTTGATAGTCCAAGATTGACAATTGAATTACTTGTTACTGATGTTTTGAAGTGTACACGATTGCAATTGTACCTCATGCATGATAGACCGCTCACTGAAAAAGAACTTTCCATCTTAAGAGAAACATGCACGCGAAGAGCAAAGCGCGAGCCATTGCAATATATTCTAGGGAAAGCACACTTTTATGGACTAGAATTTGATATTTCGCCTGCTGTATTGATTCCCAGACCTGAAACAGAAACATTGATTGATACGGTCCTCAAATATTGTGCATCTATGCCAGACCCTTTGTATATTATCGACATAGGTACCGGATCAGGATGCATTGCAATCACTTTGGCTCAACATTTGAAACATCGAACAAATCCGGTTATTCAAGCTATGGATGTCTCTAAAGAAGCACTGGATATAGCTAAAAAGAATGCTCAATTTCATAATGTCGAAATAGTCTTTGAACATTGTGATTTGTTTCAAAGAAAAGATCCATTGAAAGGTATCGTTGTTTCAAATCCGCCATATATTAGCATTGGGGAATATGCTCAATTAGAACCTGAGTTAATGTATGAACCCAAAGTTGCCCTTACAGATAATGCTGATGGGTTGGCATTTTATAAGAAAATCTCTGATTTGATAAGACATTCTAACAGTTCAGTTCAAGCTTTCTTTTTGGAATTGGGATATGGCCAAATGGTGGATGTGGAAAACTTCTTCAAACCGGTGTCCAGATCATTGAATAAAGTCCATGATTTATCAGGAATAGAGCGTGTTTTGTGGGGAGAGGTTAATGCTATGTTATAAACACTTAACATGGCTAAATTTCTTAGTATGTGGACAGAAAAACAGGTTTCTGTCCCAAAAAAATTAGTAGTTTTGATATTATTGATATCCATTATTTATACGATGGGAATCAAATGATGAAACCTAAATTTGATTATTAAACAGTATTGTTCATTTCTTTTTTGGAAGTAGTATGGATCAGTTCTCATACGTCGTGATTGGAGTTGCGGCCGTATTATTTGCGTTTGCCGGAGTAAGCTATGCGCTTTTCCGTTCATTCAACTCATTCATTGTTTTTCTTTGGCTGGGAATTTCTGCTGTCATTTGGGGCCTCTTCATGGGAGCGCCAGGAAATTTTAAAGACGGATTTTTACGCCATGATCCTTTGAACACACTCGGAACAATTCATACTGGTGGTCCGCTTGTTGCTGCATTGTTGGGAATGTTGTTCATTGCAATCACTTATGTTGTAGAGCGTTATCTCGTTATCAGTAAAGCAAGAGGCACAGGCGATTTACATGCATTCATGAAAAATGTTCAAGCGCAAATCAATGCAAATGATGTAAAATCCGCTATTGACTCATGTGCTGCTCAAAAGGGATCTTTATCAAATATCGTACGTTCTGGACTTGAGAGATATTCACAAGTAGAACATGATCAAAATTTTGATCCTGAAAAGAAAATTGCTGAGGTACAACGTGCAATCGATGAGGCAATGAACCTTGAGACACCTCTGCTTGAAAAGAATTTGGTTATTCTTTCAACAGTCGCTTCTTTGGCAACTATGGTTGGTCTCTTGGGTACAACGATTGGTATGATTCGTTCATTTGCTGCTCTTGGAGCAAGCGGTGGAGCAGTTTCAGCACAAGCTTTGTCTATCGGTATTTCTGAAGCTCTGTACAATACAGCATTTGGACTTGGTGCAGCGATCATCTCAATTCTAGCTTTCAACTTCTTTACAACGAAGGTTGACAACTTTGTATACATGATAGATGAAGCAGTATTGACTGTCATGGAAACATTGACTATCAAAACCAAGAAGTGATCAGGGTATTTCCCGATATTCAACCTGAAAAAAGGAGATTGAGAAATGCCTAAGGTGAAAATGAAACGAACCGGATTTGTCATTGATATGACACCGCTCGTTGATATCACATTCCTCTTGTTGACATTCTTCATGTTTACCGCCAAGTTTAAGTCAGAGGCGGACAATGAACAAAAATTTCAAATCAAGAGACCAAAAACACAAGCAGATACAGCGAAATTGCCCGAGAAAGATGTTGCGGTCATTCGTATTGCTATTGATTCAACTCGCCCTAGTGATACAGCATATTATTTCTCTGTAGCTAATCCAGAATTATGGATGACCATCAAAGATGATCCATCATTGGCCGAATGGTTGACTCCTGATCGGAAAGAAGCTTCAAAAGCAATGATTAAAACTGTGAAAATTGAAGAATTGGAAACACTGATAAGTGTATCTAGAACACAATCCAAAGCTTTCAATATCACCAAGAAAACTGCTGCCGAGAAGGCTCAACTACGTTTCGCTATTGATGCTGATAAGCGCATACGTTTTAAATGGATAGCTGATGCAATGGAAGCTATGCGTAGAACTCGTCAAACCCAATTTAATTTTGTTACCGATAAACAGCAATAGGAGATACCATGGCCGGTGGAGGTGAACTCGGCGGTGGCGGCGGAAGGCCGAAACGCGGTAAACATAGTAAGAGAAAACCAAAGAAACGGTTGGGCTTTCGCATAGACATGACCCCACTTGTTGACATTACGTTTTTGCTTTTAACATTCTTCATGTTTGTTACAACTTTAACCACACCACAAGTGATGGATATGGCTGTTCCTCCAGAAACTGAAGATGTGGAAGTGGCTGAGTCAAAACTCTTTACTGTGCGTGTTCGAGAAGATGGCAAGATATTTTACAATCAAGCCAAAGATATTCCGCAACCGATAATACTGAAGGAATTGCGTACGAAAGCGATCAAGTCAAATCTCGACATGAAAAATGAATTGATTACCGTGCTCAAAATCGATGAAAATGTTGCATATGAAACAGTTGTCAATATTTTGGATGAATTAAATCTAGCAGAGATTAAAATCACTCAAGCATTGCAAGCTGAAAAATTGAATAGAGAAAGAAAGTTCACGATCTCCCCAATGACTGATAAAGATAAAGAGGAGATTAAAGGTTTATGATATTAGCATCTCCAGAATCTTTAGTCATAACTTCAAAACCCTATGGTGCTTTTGAAGTACAAAAACTGATTAAGTTCTTTACACTACGTGGTTTTTACTATGTACTCGGATTTATCGTGGTCATGGTAATTGGCGTGTTCATATTTGCTTCTCGTGAAAAAAAGATCTATAAGTCCCCATATCGTAGCATTGCTCGTTTGGATATGATTGATGCTCCAACAAATAATGAAGCGCCACCACCGCCACCTCCTCCTGAAGTTGTTATTCAAGGAACATTGGCTCAAGCAGGAAATCCTGTACCAGTACCGGATGCGCTCGTCGCACCTGATCAGGTTTTTGCTTCAGTTGATGAAATCTCCACTTCTTCATCGCAAATTGGTGACGCAGAAGCACTGAATATCGATGATTTGCCTACTGACGCAGGTTTAAATGTTCAGAAAGAAGAAGAACCAAGTCCTGATGATTTCATTGTAACCGATCAAGACTATAATGAAGTAGTATCAAGAGTTCTTGGTGACTTGCAAAAAAGAGTCGTTTATCCCGAAATGGCTCGCCGAGCAGGTGTAGAGGGCAGAGTAAGTGTAAAGGTGTTAATTGGAAAAGATGGTCGTCCTAAACAGGGTAGAACCATTATTGAAGAGACTGCCTCGGAATTGCTGAACCCTGCTGCAATCAAAGCAATCATGGCGCAAGTGTTTCCCCCTGCAACGCAAAACGGACAGCCCGTTGAAGTGTGGGTTGTCATTCCGATTGTCTTTAGACTTCGTTAAATAATCTGATAATTATACAAGCGCTGAGTGTTATTTTACAAATGACATCCAGCGCTTTTTTTATGAATAGAATACTTTTTATACTCAATCTAACCATTAGAATATCAATAGTCATTGCAGGATTATTGATTGAATTCAATGTAATGAACTTATCTCAATCCCAATGGGAGTCAGTTCAATGGATTGGTAAAGTTATGATCATATTCGGCATTTTACGTTTAGCATGGTTTATATATCAAATTAAACAACACCCTCCTTCTTTAGAATATGAGCATCACGATGAAAGCTAAGCCATATATTTCTTTAATAATTATCTTATCGGTATTGTTTGTTTCATGCAATCAAAGTGATCAAAATGAACAAATCGATACTCCTGTATCAGGAAAAGACACTGTCTATGTTGAAGATATATTGCTTCCATATTTCTCAGCTGCAAAACCGAGATATGATTCAGTTTTTGAACATGCTGACATTACATTGATTTCGGTGAATGCCAGAAGAGGGATGTCATTATTATTTGCAGATTCTGCGAATTGTGTGATACTATCTAGAGATTATTTACAGGATGAAGATTCAATAAGATCAGCATTGAAATTGCCTTTCAAACAAATTGAAATAGCAAAAGATGGATTGGTTTTCTTTGTAAATACATCTATACCTATTGATACTCTTAACATAATGCAATTACAGGATTTTGTAAATGGATCTTCAATCAACACTGTTCAGAAATCAACTACACTTGATGAACGTTTGATAATACCTTCAATGCAATCCTCAGAATATGCCGCATTGCTGCATTATTTTTCCATAAAAGATAAGCCTCTACCTATCAAAACCACCATTATGGAAGATAGGAAGCAACTCAAAAAACATATTCTTTCAAATAATGCAATTGCAATAGGCATGATGTCCGATGTATTAAAGGATTCTAGCGTAAAACCAATAAGAATCGGCTATATCGACTCTTCAAAAAGGCGGATTCCACCTCAAATAGTGCATCCAGGATTCATTGTCCAGAACATGTATCCACTGATAGTGCCTATATTTGCATATATGAAAAATGACAAACAAAATCTGGCCTGGGGCTTTGCAACCTTTATGGAAAAAGATCCCGAAGTCCAAAGGATTCTCCTCAAACAGGGAATTGTTCCGACTCATGCCAGATATAATCTAATTCGTGAGGATTAAATGCGCATGAATATGAAAATATTGTTTACACTATGTATTGGTTTATGTATCTGTCATAGTCTATTTGCATATCCTGGTCTTGATCAAGCAAAAAAATTATTGGCATCCAAAGATTATCAAAAAGCTTATATGGCCATTCAGCAAGATTTGAAGGATAATTCAAAGAATCCTGATGTACTTTTAGTAGCAGGTGATATTTATGCAGGTGCCGGCTTGATTGATTCGGCAATTTCCATTTATAAGAATTTGGAAAAATTGCAACCAAGTAATTATGGAGTACCCAGAAAAATTGGTCAATGGTATGCAGCCAAGAAAGATCTTAAAAATGCAATGAATATATTGTCAGCTCTCATCAAAGAATATGGCAAAGATCCCTGGAATCATTTGACCTTCGCTGACGTTGCATTCTCGGCAGGAAAGATCCCTGAAGCTGAAAAGTCATATAGTGAAGCAAAAAAACTCAATGCTCGTGTATGGCAAGCTTCTGTAGGATTGGCAAACATTGCATTAAAAAAAGGTGATCAAGCATCTGCAATCTCGAATTATGAAGATGCCCTAAAGGTAGATCCGGGTATGTTGGATATTCGGAAACAACATGTAAAATTAGTAAAAGACAATAAAGATCCTGATCCCAGTCCTGATGAAACTATTTCTGTAAATAAACCACCATATGTAGATAATTCTCAAATAATGAATAAACTCGAATATCCTGAATTGGCAAAAAAAGCAGGTCTCGAAGGTAAAGTAGTTTTGAGAGTTCTCGTTAGAAGAAATGGGTCTGTAAAACGATATTTAGTAGAAAAAACAGATTCTGAAATATTTAATAAATCAGCCGGCGATGCAGTAATGAAAACACAGTTTTTACCTGCATTGCAAAATGGGAAGCCAGTAGCATGCTGGTTGTCAGTTCCAATATCATTCAAACTCAGATAATATTTATTCATTAAGGTCTATCTTTATGCATGCGTTTTTGTTCATTGTTTTGATGCTTTTCGGGAATACACTTTTTGCTCAAAGCACATTTGATCAATTTAAGAAAGCGGTCGAAGACAAGGAATATGTTGAAGCTTTACGATATACACCCGAAGTAGTCAATCAATTCCGAAAAGATAATGTCATTCTCATGATGGCAGCTGATGTTTATATGGAAATGGAATTGCCTGATTCGGCTGTATCTACATTAGCATTAGCTATGGAAAACGATGACGATGCTCCCACTTTACATCGTGAATATGCATTAGCATTGTCCAAAGCAAATAGAACTGACAAAGCACTGAGTGTTATGAATGCTTTGTTGAAAAGAAAAAAAATGGATAAAGATCCGGAGAACTTCGTGACTTTATCAAATATCTATATAGCAGCTGACTCAGTATTGCAAGCTGAATATAATTTGTTGGTAGCTAGAGAATTGGATGATAAGAATGCACAAGTGTATATTGGACTTGGTGATCTGTATTTTGCAAAAAAAGTATTTGAATTGGCAAAAGATAATTATGAATCAGCCCTAGCCACTGATGGTAAGCAATTAAGCACAAAATCAATATTGAATGCAAAGATCAAATTGGCATCTTCATATTACAAGCTTGGTAATATGGAGATGGATCAACAACTATCTAATGAATATTTCAGACGCTCATTGAATACGTGGAATGAAATAACAAAAGCTGATCCCAAAAATGCGACAGCTTTTTATGAACAAGGTAAAATATTCTTCCTCGCATCCAAGTTTTTAGAAGCAGGAGCTTCTTTCAATAGATATGCAAATTTACGTCCAGAAGGTTGGCTTGGCAGATGGTATGCTGGACAAGCATGGTATAATTCTCGAAAGTATGACTCTGCAGCTATTCATTTGGAATTAGTTAGGGCAAAGATTGATACCATTACCGGAAAAGCAAATGCAATGTTGGCACATGCTTATTTTGAAACCAAAAAGTTTCAAGAATCTATCAATCTTTACAAATCATTGCCTACAATGAATCAAACTGATTATGAACGCATGGGATATGCAGCTTTCTTCTCCAAAGACACAATTACTGCAATCGATGCATTTAATAAGTCAATCAATGGTGAAGAAAAGAAGTGTAATACAGCTTTTAGATTTGCTAATCTTTTACAATCAATGAAAAAATACGATGAAGCAATAGCTGTCTTTAAAAAAAGAATAGCCGATTGTGAAGATAGCAATAGTGTGAAATCTCGATATTTCATTGGTTCATGTTTTTATCTAGCCCAAAAGTATGATTCTGCTTTAATTAGTTTGAAAGAGTACCTTTCAATGGATGGGTCGTCTATTTCAGGTAGAGTATACATCGGGAATACATTTAACGCATTAAAACGTTCGGATTCTGCAAAGCGGTATTTATTTTCAGCGGTTGAATTAGCTCAGCAATCTCTTCAATTAAATCCAGGCAATCCGTCTATCATAAAAGAAGCTGAATTAGCTTTTGAAGCCATGTGCCGGGTTTCACTTGAAGCAAAAGAAACGCAATCTGTGATTAAATACGGAAAGGCATGGTTGGAAATAAACGAAAAATCAGCTATTCCACATGTATACTTAGGATTTGCATATCAAACACAGGGTGATAAGGATAATGCTTGTAAAGCTTATGCTGAAGCGTTGAAACGAGATCCTAAAAACACTGCTAGTCAAAAGAATAAATCAGCACTTGGTTGTCCATAACATGAAGCATTATCATTTTGATGAAGTTCAGTCAACAAATGATACAGCAAGACAACTTTTGATTTCTCATGAAGAAGTGATTGTCACAGCGAGCGTTCAAGTTGCAGGTAGAGGCCGGAATGGTCACTCATGGAATTCCGGAAAAGATAGTGATATACTATTTTCATATGCAGCAACTATTCATTCATTGAATTCTAAAAAACCACTTTTCTATCAAGCTTGCGCTGCTTTGGCAGTGCAAGCTTTTTTATTGGAATTATTACCAAAAGAAGCGCGAATTGCTTTAAAATACCCCAATGATGTGTATGTTCAATATCATAATGAAGAAGGGAAAATATCAGGCTCTCTTATCGAGGTTGAGTATCTAGGAAAGGAAATAAAATCAATTATAGTAGGAATTGGTATTAATGTTAATTCCACGCGCAATGATTTGAAGGTTAATTCTCAATCAATATCCATACGTGATATGATGAAAAAGCAAATGAATATATCTGAAATGACATCCTTATTCATTCAAAAATTCATTTCTTACATTCAATCACCAGAACATTTGATCATCAATGATTGGATGGATAATCTAAAGATTACAGGAAGACAAGTAAGACATCTTCAATCAAATCTCATTTATACTGTTACCTCAATAAATCAGGATGGTTTTCTTGTCTGTACCACTGGTAGTGAAGACATAACATTGCACACAGGTGATAGCATTCGTTATGATCTATTCAATTAAGAAAGCCGTACTCGTAGGGAACTTCTGAATTCAATATTTCCTTAAATATGACCATAAGTACAATATATGGTTAAAATAGTCTTATATTTGCCTTCCATAATAGATAATTGATCGTTTTATGCTGAGATTTACCAAAAAGACCGAATATGCATTGCTATCCTTGCAATACATAGCCTCCAAGGATGGTATGTTGGTTTCTGCGAAAGAAATAGCTGAGACTATTGGAATTTCATTTGAAATCATAGCAAAAGTCCTTCATTTATTGGGTAGATCTGGAATCACGCAATCTATTCAAGGTGCTCAGGGGGGATATTTGCTTCAAAGATCACCCTCTATGATAAGTCTATCTGACGTGATTTCCGCGATAGAGGGTAAGCCCTCGCAACTTGTTGAATGTGTATCCTCGGAAGATATAGATGATCAGAATTGTTCATGCAATGTTTATTCAAATTGCACAATAAAAGATCCCATGACAGTCATTCAGAAGAAAATGGATGAAATGCTCACATCGATCACAATATTAGACTTTATGCATTTACCTGTTTATCATACGATTTCAGAAACAATCATTACCAAAGAACAATGAAAGAACAAGAAATAGAACAACAAGATATATTAGATGAAATTGTATCAAGTGAATATAAATACGGTTTTGTTTCTGATATCGATCAAGAAATTGCTCCTAAAGGACTTAATGAGGATAGCATTCGATTAATATCTTCTAAAAAAAATGAACCTGCATGGATGCTTGAATGGCGTTTGGCAGCTTTTGAAAAGTGGAAGACTATGAAGGAGCCAAAATGGCCTAATGTTGCTTATCCCGAAATAGATTTTAATGACATCAGTTATTATGCTGCCCCCAAGAAGAAGGTCTCTCCAACTTCACTTGATGAAGTTGATCCTGAACTACTAGAAACCTTCAAAAAGCTTGGAATTTCGCTTGCTGAACAAGAAAGGCTTACAGGTATTGCTGTTGATGCAGTATTGGATAGTGTTTCCGTAGCAACCACTTTCAAGGATAAGCTGGCATCTTTAGGGATTATCTTTTGTTCAATGAGTGAAGCAATTCAGGAGCATCCTGATCTTGTACGTTCATATCTTGGTACTGTCGTACCACCATCAGATAATTTTTATTCAGCTTTGAATTCTGCAGTGTTTACCGATGGTTCATTCTGCTTCATACCAAAGGGTGTGCGTTGTCCAATGGAATTATCGACATACTTCAGAATAAATGCCAAGGATACCGGTCAGTTCGAGCGTACACTTATAGTAGCTGAAGACCATAGCTATGTTAGTTATCTTGAAGGTTGCACAGCTCCTATGCGTGATGAAAATCAATTGCATGCTGCTGTTGTAGAGATTGTTGCATTGGAAGGAGCGGAAGTAAAATACTCAACTGTTCAAAATTGGTATCCGGGTGATAAAGAAGGGAAAGGGGGTATTTACAATTTTGTGACTAAGCGAGGTATTTGTAAAGGAAGAAATTCAAAGATTTCCTGGACTCAGGTTGAAACTGGTTCTGCCATTACATGGAAATATCCATCAGTTATTCTTTTAGGTGAAAATTCTATCGGTGAATTTTATTCCGTTGCGGTCACAAATAATCATCAGCAAGCCGATACCGGAACTAAAATGATTCATATAGGAAAAAACTCTAAGAGTAGAATCGTTTCCAAAGGTATATCAGCCGGTCTTTCTCACAATAGTTATAGAGGATTGGTCAAAGTTCAAAAAACAGCACATGGTGCAAGAAACTTTTCTCAATGTGATTCATTATTGATTGGATCCACTTGCGGAGCTCATACATTTCCTTATATAGAAGTTTCCAATAATACAGCAACAGTTGAACATGAAGCAACCACATCAAAGATAGGTGAGGATGTATTGTTTTATTGTAATCAGAGAGGTATCTCAACAGAAGAAGCTGTAGCATTAATTGTGAATGGTTATTGTAAAGAAGTGATGAATCAATTACCAATGGAATTTGCTGTAGAAGCTCAGCGACTATTGGCGGTAAGTTTGGAAGGAAGCGTAGGTTAATTCGAATTTATTATTTCACTAATATCATATCACACATGTTGAAAATCACAAATCTTCACGCGCAAATTGATGAAACCCCAATTTTGAATGGCATCAATTTAACTGTCAATCCGGGTGAAGTACATGCAATCATGGGTCCTAATGGATCCGGAAAATCTACACTTGCTTCAATAATGGCAGGTAGAGAAGATTATACTATCACACAAGGTAGTATCGAATTCAATGGGAAAAATCTATTGGAATTGTCACCGGAGGAAAGAGCGGGTGAAGGCTTATTTCTTGCTTTTCAATATCCGGTAGAAATACCAGGTGTATCAACTGCCAATTTTTTGAAAACAGCACTCAATGAAATCCGTAAATATAGAAGTCAAGAAACGATTGATGCCATGGATTTCCTCGCTTTGATGAAAGAAAAGTCAGCACTCGTTGAATTAGATTCAACATTCTTGCAACGATCATTGAATGAAGGCTTTTCAGGTGGAGAGAAGAAAAGAAATGAGATTTTTCAAATGGCAATGCTTGAACCTCATTTATCAATTCTTGATGAAACTGATTCAGGTTTAGACATCGATGCATTAAGAATAGTTGCTAATGGCGTAAATGCTTTGCGTACAAAAGAGAATGCGACCATAGTCATTACTCATTATCAAAGACTGCTAGATTATATCATACCCGATTTCGTACATGTTTTGTACAAAGGTAAAATTGTCAAGACAGGTGGGAAAGAACTCGCACTTGAGCTGGAAGCAAAAGGTTATGATTGGATTAAAGAAACAATAAACGCTTGATTATGAATATGGTACAGTTAACATCTTTTGATACATTTGCCAAGCAATTGATTGATTGCGGCAGTGATGAGGCAGCAATAAAAAATGCCGGCTTTATCCATGCTCTTTCTGCATTGCAGAAACACGGCCTTCCAAGCCCCAAAAATGAAGAATGGAAATACTTTCCTTTGCCAACATTGCTTAAGCAGTCATATATTCCTGCATCAGTAAGTAAAACTGAGTTTTCTGCATCTTCTTTCCGACCATATATTGAACAAGCAATTCATGTTATACTGGTAAATGGATTTCCTGTAAATCTTGATGAATTGAGCAGTGTATCGGGACTTGAAATCCTTTCGAGCAAGAAATCTGCTGATCAGATATCTGATGATCCCGAAAAAAATCCTTTTCCACATCTGAATAGATTGCTATCACAGGACGAAATACTTATCAGATTTAATTCAGATTATTCAGATGATAGACCTGTTCATATCATACATATACTACATGGTCAGGAATTCAATCCATTAATTATATCCCCCTCAATAACAATACAGATTGAAGAAGGAATACATGCTTTTGTAATCGAGTCCTTTCATGCTGTGGATTTAACTGATGGTCTTGTTAATACAGCTGTTTCCATTCTTGCAGAAAAAAGTTCGGTAATTCATCACGTGATTATTGAAGAAAATCTTTGCGATGTAGTTCAGATATACAACTGTAATTCCATTGTAAAAGGTAATGCGCTAGTTCAAGATCATGTGATCATTCATAATTCCAATGCAGTAAGAAATACCATATCTGGTTCTTTAGTTGATCTTCATGCTACCTATAATATATTTGGAATAGTTTCCGCCAATGGTAAATCCTATGTAGATAATCATACTATTGTAGATCATATTGCACCCCATTGCGAAAGTAATGAAATGTATAAGCATATACTTACTGACTCATCTACTGCGATTTTCAATGGTAAAATCTTTGTAAGAAAAGATGCTCAAAAGACCAATGCTTATCAATCTAATAGAACGCTACTGTTAAGTCCAACATCTACCATTAATACAAAACCCCAACTTGAAATATTTGCTGATGATGTCAAATGTTCTCATGGCGCTACAACAGGATCTGTTGATGAAGAAGCATTAAACTATCTTAGATCACGAGGTATATCAAGAGATGTTGCTATGAATCTTCTTACAGAGGCATTTATTGGCGAAGTAATTCAAAAGATCGAATTAGACTCATTAAGATCCCATTATGAAGGTTCGACACTCTTGGCCAATAAGGAATGAAATATGAATGATTCCTTGATTGGTACTTGTCGTTCTGATTTCCCAATTCTACATAATAGAATTCATGATCGCTCTCTTGTTTATTTAGACAATGCAGCTACTACGCAAAAACCATCTGCAGTCATACAATCTATCAGTGAGTATTATTCAACCATAAATGCGAATGTTCACAGGGGAGTTTACACAATAAGTCAGCAAGCCACTGACTTATTTGAGAATACGAGAGAAACTGTCAGAAAATATATTGGTGCTACATCCACGTCTGAGATAATATTTACCAAAAGTGCAACTGAATCAATAAATTTAGTAGCATCATCTTATGGCGACCTACATTTCAAGCAGGATGATGAAATAATTTTGACAATGATGGAGCATCATGCCAATATCATTCCATGGCAAGAGATATCAAAAAAGAAAGGTTGTAAAATTAAAGTAGTTCCAATCCATCAAGATGGTACTCTCGACATTGAAACATATAGATCTTTATTTACATCAAAAACAAAGTTTGTTTCAATGGTATGGGTTTCAAATGCAATTGGAGTGGAAAATCCGATCACTGAATTCATCCGAATAGCGCATGATCACAATGTACCCATCTTAATTGATGCATCCCAGAGAATTCAACATGCAAACATTGACGTTCAAAAAATAGATTGTGATTTTTTAGTATTTTCAGGACATAAAGCTTATGGACCTTCCGGAACAGGTATACTTTATGGAAAAGAACGTTTACTAGAACATATGCCACCATATCAGTCAGGTGGTGATATGATTAAAAAAGTCACATTTGAAACAACCACTTTTGCAGATTTACCATCCAAATTTGAAGCAGGTACACCAAACATTGAGGGATTTATTGGCTTAGGAACTGCTTTAAATTATGTGCAATCAATCGGTCTTGATGATATTGCAAAACATGAAGCCATTTTAATGAATTATGCCATTAATGCACTTAAATCTTTGGACTTCATTTCCATAATAGGTTATAATGGAACTAACGTATCAGCGATTTCTTTTGTCATGAACGGAGTACATCCTCATGATATAGCCAGTATACTTGATAAAAAAGGTATTTGTGTTCGTGCCGGACATCATTGCGCTCATCCATTGATGCAATTCTACAAAGTACCTTCAACTACAAGGATTTCTTTTGCTATGTATAGCACAGTTGATGAAATCGATGCATGTATAAGGGAATTGAAAGAGATTTACTCATTATTTTCTTAAAATCTACCCGTAATTCCAAAAAAGACTTGCAATTTCATGTACAATCCCTATTTTTGTGTTAGCAGCTTTTTCTATACTCAATAATAAGCCTAGCACGGGTAAAGGCTCCAATTTTCCCTCAATCATAACCTCTCCATAATCGATCATTGTTCCATTTTTTGGTTTTGTAATGCGCACTCCGCGAAATACCACCAGATCAGGTGCGGGTACACCTAGACGTACTTCTCAGCAACATTCACATAGTTCTCATGATCATGATAGGCAATCTTCCTATCAGGATAGAACTTCATCCCAAGAAAGATCAAGCTCACAGAATATATCAAGTGAAGCACATCAGTCTTCCGGTATTATTAATATTGCTGAACTCAAATCAAAAAAGATCGTTGAATTGACTCGTATTGCCAAATCTTTGGGTATAGAAGATTATAGCGATCTAAGAAAGCAAGAATTGATCTTCAAAATCATTGAAGTTCAAGCGCAAAAACAATCAAGAGATCAACAATCCGAAGGCACACTTGGTGAAGGTGTCTTGGAAGTTCTTGGTGATGGGTACGGATTTTTGAGGGCAGCTGATTATAATTACTTGCCATCTCCGGATGATATTTATGTATCTCCTTCTCAAATCAAAAAATTTGGAATGAGAACGGGTGATACAATACGAGGTCATGTTAGACCACCAAAGGAAGGCGAACGTTTCTTTGCTTTGCTCAAAGTAGACTCGATTAACTTTGTATCACCAGATGTGATGCGTGACAGAACAATATTTGACAATCTAACACCATTATATCCTGATAAAAAACTTATTCTAGAGACAACAAGAGCAGAATATCCAATGCGTATCATTGATCTTCTTGCTCCCATTGGAAAAGGTCAAAGAGGATTGATTGTATCACCTCCAAAATCAGGTAAAACAGTCTTATTACAGAAGATTGCAAATAGCATAGCGAGAAATCACCCAGAAGTGAAGTTGATAGTATTGCTAATCGATGAAAGACCCGAAGAGGTTACCGATATGCAGCGTTCAGTCCGTGCTGAAGTAATATCATCAACATTTGACGAACCACCCGAGCGTCATGTTCAGGTAGCTGATATGGTTCTTGAAAAGGCAAAAAGATTGGTAGAAGCAAAACAAGATGTTGTTGTTCTGCTGGACTCTATCACTCGTTTGGCACGTGCTCATAATACCGTGATTCCACATTCTGGAAAAATTCTTTCTGGTGGTGTAGATGCGAATGCATTACACAAGCCCAAGCGATTCTTTGGTGCTGCTAGAAATATTGAAGAGGGTGGTTCTTTGACAATTATAGCTACAGCATTGATTGATACAGGTTCAAGAATGGATGAAGTTATCTTTGAAGAATTCAAAGGTACAGGAAATATGGAACTTGTATTGGATCGCAAGCTTGCTGAACGTAGGATATTCCCCGCTATCGATGTTAACAGATCAAGTACAAGACACGATGAATTGTTGCTTTCTCAAGAAGAACTAGCGAGAGTATGGATACTCCGCAAAGTGCTAAGTGAATTCACAAGTATTGAAGCTATGGAATTGCTATTGTCAAAATTAGAAAGCACAAAGGACAATAGGGAATTTCTGCAAGTGATGAACTCATGATCTTCGGAAATTCTGTAAACAAAGGCAAGTGATATTGGATATGTTTACAATTTTCCTCTGTTTTCTAGCTAGTGTTCTTACATTGTTATGTTTGGTATCTATTTTTAACTATTTCACTTTTGCTAAAGTGAAAAGAGTTTTAGATACACATTCTCTATTACCATTCGTTTCAATACTAGTTCCGGCTAGAAATGAAGAACGTTGCATAAGAGATTGCATTGAGAGTCTTGCTAATCAAATTTATCCCAACTATGAAATCATCATTCTTAATGATGATTCTTCAGATAATACCCCGCTTATTTTGGAAGAACTTCAATCTTTGTATCCACAATTGGTTTCAGTCATTCACTCTCATCAATTACCGGATTCTTGGATAGGAAAATCACATGCATGTCATGTATTGTCAAAATATGCAAAAGGAGAATATCTGTTATTTACTGATGCAGATACAGTGCACTCTCCATATGCGTTGAACTCCTTGGTACAGAGCGCTCAAGAAATGCAAGCTGATTTACTTACTGCTATTCCTTATCAAACCTTGACATCTATTTGGGAACACCTGATGGTCCCTTTTATGCATGTCCTCTATCATGGATATCTTCCGAACTCATTTATTTATACAAAAAAGAACCCTTCTCTTGTAGCTGCAAATGGCCAGATTATGTTGTTTCATTCTGATGCATATGATGCAATTGGAGGGCATGAATCTGTTAGAAACAGTATGGTCGAAGACATTGATATAGCTAGAAAAATAAAGGAATCGCGTGCCAAGATAGTTCTCGCAAATGCTACTTCATTAGTTTCGTGTTCTATGTATACCGGATTTGAGGATGTCTTTAAAGGCTTCTCTAAAAATTTCTTTGCCGGATTTCAAAAAAAACATATTCCTTTCGTGCTATTCCTAATTCACATAATGAATGTGTATGTATTACCACTAATTCTATGCATCATTTCATTGATGAGCGACAATACTTCTTTGTTGATGTGGAGTATAGTATTGTTGATGCTAGGCATGGTGATACGCCTTCTCGCTACAATGCAATTTAGATTACCCTTATTTCACATATTTCTTCAGCCATTTAGCGCTTTATTTGCTATCATCATAGGTTGTAATTCTATGTTGTGGTCTATGCCGGGTAAGAATACAGTATGGAAAAAAAGAGTCTATCATTGATTTCTGTGGAGTCTATGCATGCTTGATACATTGATGGATATGTTGCTTTTTCGTTTGCATAAACAACATGCTGATGGTAAAACCCCTAGACTTACTACAGGAACGGTAGTACTGGGTGGTTTGATAAGGCTATCGATTTTGGTTTTGACTATGTGGTGGATTTCAAATGTTTGGGAATTCC
>SXZI01000212.1 GCA_005788035.1 Bacteroidota bacterium | reverse complement strand
CCATCACTTCTGTTGAGCGAGATCTATACATGGATGATGGACTCTCATCTACCAATCTGAACGATGAACATTATCGTTTATTCAAACTGAGCATGAAAGAAGACATATCACTTTCAACGATTACATTCTCTATGAATACGGTCGCTGGAAAAGGATATGCTGGAGAGCCTCAATCTCGTATTATGATTCTTAAATGGATTGATGTTCCAAAGCCCACTGCTTTGACGCTTGATGGTAAGAATATTCCGCTTGCAAAAGATGAGCTCACATTTTATCAATCAAAGATGCCCATTGCTTGGTTCAAGCAAAGCAAAGATGCTCAATTGCCTCAAGAAGTGCATATACGAATGATCGGTACAAAAGTGGAATCAGGAACGCTGGTTATGCAATATGGAAAGAAATCCAAGAAGTGATTATTCTTTCAAAGCACCGGCAGTGAGCCCTTCAATGATTTTCTTGCTGAAGAGCAGGAATAATATCAACACCGGCAATGCTGAAATTGATGCTCCTGCCATGAGATGGCCCCAATCAATGGATTGTCTTCCAATATAATAAGCAAGCCCCACAGGCAATGTTCGCATTTCAGGAAGTGATGTAAATAGAAATGGATATAAAAATGCATTCCAGCTTCCAAGGAATGTATAGATGGCCAATACTGTAATAACCGGCTTACATAATGGAAGTACGATCCGGAAGAAAATATAGAGCTCACCTGCTCCATCTATTCTTGCCGCATCTTCCATATCCGAAGGCAATGCTTTGATATATTGTCGCATAAGGAAAATGGCGAATGGAGCAAGCACACCGGGAATGATCAATGCCCAAAAAGTATTGATCCAATCAAAAGCAACCATCATGCGATATAAAGGTATCATTATCACTTGATGAGGAACCATCATCAACCCCATCACAGAAGCAAACAGTAATTTTTTTCCCTTGAATTCATATCGCGCAAATGCATATCCACTCATAGAACCAAGCAAAACATTTCCGATTGTCACAACTGTTGCAATGAAGAGGGAGTTTGCGAAATATCTACCAAATGTATCCGTAACGAAAATATCGACATAATTTGAAAAGCTCGGGGCTGTGGTAAAGAACTCAAGTGGACTGGCAAATAATTCAGGACTTTCAAACAAAGAAAACATCAGCATAAGTAACATGGGTATAACCATTGCAATGACTGCAATCATCAATATTGCATTGATGGCAAAGGATGTGATGCGATCTTTGAAGAGATGATTGCTCACTTAATAACACCCAATTCTTTTCCGATTTTTGCAAATGCATTGATTGCTTTGTCCAAATGCTCTTTTGTATGAGCCGCTGAGATCTGCACGCGAATTCTTGCTTGACCTTTAGGTACAACGGGATAGAAAAATCCTACGACATAGATATCCTCATCCAGTAATGCCTGAGACAGTTTTTGAGCAATCACGGCATCATAGAGCATGATGGGAACAATGGGATGGGTTCCTGATTTGATATCATAACCGAGCGCTTCCATACCTCTGCGAAAATACATTGTATTCTCCTCCAGTGTATCTCGGAGTGAGGTAGTGGAACTGAGCAGGTCAAATACTTCTATGGAAGCACCAACAACGGAAGGTGGAAGTGAATTACTGAAAAGATATGGCCTTGATCTTTGTCTAAGCAAATCAATGATTTCTTGTCTGCCTGTTGTGAAACCACCTATACCACCTCCAAGAGCTTTGCCAAGTGTTCCGGTGATGATATCGACTCTGCCGGTCACATTGCAATGTTCAACAACTCCTCTTCCCTTTGCACCCATGAATCCCATGGAATGACATTCATCGGTCATGACAAGTGCTTGGTACTGATCTGCAAGATCACAGATGGTGTCTAGTGGTGCTATTGTTCCATCCATCGAAAACACTGCATCGGTCACGATCATGATGAATCGTGCGCCATCGGCACGTGCTTCTTTCAATCGTTCTTCCAATTCCTGCATATCACATGAAGCATATCGATAGCGCTTTGCTTTGCATAAACGCACCCCATCAATGATGGATGCATGATTGAGTGCATCGGATATTATTGCATCTTCTTCGGAAAGCAATGGTTCGAAAACACCGCCATTTGCATCGAAGCAAGCTGCATAGAGAATTGTGTCATCCGTACCGCAGAAATCAGCAATTTTCTTTTCCAATTCACGATGTATGTCTTGAGTACCGCAGATGAATCTCACACTAGACATCCCATAGCCATGAGAATCCAACGAATCTTTTGCCGATTGAATCACTTTGGGATGAGAGGATAATCCAAGATAATTATTGGCGCAAAAATTCAAGACAGGTTTGCTTCTTCCCTTCACCATGATTTCGGGACCTTGTTCGGAAGTGATGATTCGCTCAGTTTTGAGCAATCCGCTTTCTTGAATGGAGGCTAATTCTGCTTGGAGATAATCTTTAAATGTGCCGTACATAGAGTTGTCTGTAGTATTGAAGGAATATGGTAAAGTTACTGAAATTGATGGAATATTTCACGTAAGCAAGAGCTGCTCGGCAGTACAATGGAATTCAACCGATGCTCTATCCTCACAATGATTGAATAAGTGGAGCATGGATTGCTTCAATATGGGATGCATCATTGAAGGAGCGATCTCGCTGAGGGGCTTCAGCACAAATGCTCTTTGATGCATGCGAGGATGTGGTATAACGATGGTTTCAGTCTCGACGATCTGTGATCCATATATCAATAAATCGACATCAATTTCTCGCTCATGCCATCGAGGCCTTGATTTTCGAGATAATTCATTGTGAATTTCTTGGATCAATGCATGTATATCATCGACAGATAAATTGGTTGAACCAAAGCAAGCACAATTGAGGAAGGAGGGTTGATCGGTATATCCAACAGGTTCTGTTTCATACACAGAGGAACATATCAAATCGGGTATCAAATCAGTGAGTCTTTTGATAGCATGAGCAAGTGCACCTTGCCGATTTCCCAAATTCGCTCCGATTGAGAATGCGATTTCCATTCGTGAACTGGCATCAACCATGGGAACGTTGCATGGTATGTTCTACTTCCACATGATCGATGATATGTTTAAGTGGAACGCTAAGCTTTCGGACCCTGATTGAGACCTTTTCTATCATTGAAAACCGCTCAAGCAATTCTTTGGACAATTCATAACACAGTGTTTCAATAAGATTGAAAGCATCACCATTGACAAGCTCATTGATTGTAAACACGATTTCTTCATAATTCACTGCTTGTGCAACATCATCACTCACAACGGCAGACATGGAATTATACCAGATATCAGCATCCACTTGATATCTGCCACCAAGTGATTGTTCTTCAGGTTTCACTCCATGATAGGAATAGAATTGCACATTGCTGAGCGTGAGTTTCATCAGTCCTTGTTGCATTAAGCTTAATCCCAAAAGTTAAAAACCTTGTTTCTGAATGAAGATTCCTTTGTCCACTTTCATGAAAAATTCCTGGTAGAATTTGGGATCTTCCACTTGATATACTTCTGATGTATTGCCTTGATTGTCCAGAATCTTCACTTGAAAATTCGCTCTGACTTTGCATTGCTTTCCAAATTCTGAAACATTGACACTGGATTCAATTTGCTTCAGTTTATTAAAAATGGATTCTCTTTGACTGCGATTGCGATCTATACCACGAAAAAAATCAGACCAAAAATCATTTGAGCCATTTCGTGCTTGCAAATCCACTTCTTTGGTGGCAGTGAGCAAACCCAGTTCAATCTGGGCATTACGCACTATAAATCCATCATCCTGCAATACATTGAGTACGGCTTTCATGACGAGTTTCACATCATTTGTATCATATTCACGCGTTTGCACCTGCCTTGTCTGCAATTGCGTTTTTTGTGGCGGAGGTGTACTCTGCTGATTGATCACGGTGCATGCACCAAGTATCAATGAGCAAAGAGCAATAAGGATATTTGTTCTCTTGTGCATGATCAGTATTCCTTGGTGATTAGAATTTTGATGCATGATATGAGAATGATTTCACCTTGCTATTTGCATCGAATTTAATGACAACAGTCAATGTTTTTTGTGTTGTTGCAGCAGCACCGGAACGACTTGAAGATCCATAGAGTATGATAAATAATCCACTGGAATTTTCTGAATATGAAGCTTCGGTAGCTATCTTATCATAAACCCAAGTTTCATCGCCACCATCATCTTTTGTCACGATATTTGGTGAGCCAAGAGCTTCTGCAACTTGTGCACCGCTCATCCCGACGCGAATTTCTTTTTGTACTTTTCCGACAGTCATTTCTTGTTCTTTGACTGAATGTAGATTTGAACGATGATCAACGGTTGTGCAACCAATCATGCCTAAGATCAATAGGCCGGCGAACATTACGAGTGCTTTCATTATTTGTCTCCTATCGTAAAATAAATTCATCGAATGATATGTATCGGAATTGCATCCAAAACTATGGAAGTAGCCGACATGAGTTTCAAAATATATGCACCTGATTCCATTTGTGGGGGAATGGTGAATTGCATGGCATTGTCTCCGGCAAACATAGGATATTTCATGATTTCATGATTTCTTCCCAATTGATCTGTCAACATTAGCTTGACTTCCGAAGTTTCAAATGCCTGAACGGACAAGTTAATATGATCATGAGCAGGTTGAGGGAAAACACCATTGATCTTAGCCATTCTTTGTCCGTTCAAGAACAATTCAGGACAAATATTAGATAATTGCAGAGATCCATTCACGAAATTGGTTTGCATGCTTTTACTGAAAAATGTGACTGAATCCGCGAAAACCAATGGTGATTCATGAACATTGGAAATGCCAACAAAACCGGAAATCACGCATAATGTACCAACTTTGGGTATAGCACCTTCAAAACGTATTCTTGTAGTCCTTGTATCATCCCACACTTCCCGAGACATGATCGAAACCACTCCGAATGTGCTTGTCACGGTATCAGGTAGAAATATTCCTTGATTTGATGTGAATTCCACTATCGCTTCTTGTTTGCCACTATATGCATTGCGTTCGTTCACGGATATCGTTATCGGCATCGATGCTCTGCCACGTGGATCTGCTTTCAATTGAGGTAATGTAATTGTGGCTTTGGCTGAATATGGTATGATGCGAATTGATTTTGCCGTGGCACATGGATAAAAAGAACATGACATGATTTCACCGGAATCAGGAAGCGTTCCGGTGAATGTGATTGTAATATCTTTCTGTGAACGAGCCGGAAGAATCAAAGGCAAAGCCGTTGAAAGCGTAAATGCCGAACCTGTTATGATGACAGAATCCAAGCGTACTTCATTCATCGATGCATTGGACAATGTGAATGTCCTTTGTTTAAGCTCGGGTATGCATGCAATCACACCGGGGACTGCAACATCTGTTCCATCTCCATACCCCTTTAACACAATGGGGACTTCATATAATGTGAGACCCGAGTGATATGCCAAGACTTCAATCAATTCCTCACCCAATTGTTTCGGGCTGAATTGT
Source organism: Bacteroidota bacterium (assembly GCA_005788035.1). Lineage (GTDB taxonomy): Bacteria > Bacteroidota > Ignavibacteria > Kapaibacteriales > UBA961 > UBA961. The sequence goes on along the minus strand of SXZI01000212.1, from coordinate 4,651 downwards.
ACCTTTACTGACAAACTTTGACCGGGTTGCAGGATAGTATCAGAAATGCTGGAGAGTATCTTGATTGCCGGAGATTTCGTCTGCAAGCGATTGATGGTCACGGGCACAGGATCATCATTTCTGATCAATTCAATCTCAGTTTGAATTGTTTCATTCAAACAGGCAGGTCCGAGTTTTTTTCCTTGTGCAAGAGGATTGATGGAGCGCAATACTCCATTGACCTTGATCGGAAGATAGAATTCTTGCGAACAAAAACCAAAGAATAAGGAATCAATCAATGGACCATTATCACGTGCAAGAACTCTTATGCCTATATCGATGCAATCTCCGGGAGCGATTTTTACGGTATTCGGAATCTTTGAAATCAAAGAGAAATGTATTCCTTCTCTGAAATAAGCATAATCAATGAAGATGTCTCCTTTACCACCATTGCATAGATTGACTTTTAAGATGGAATCAGTTGGATGCATCATGATTGCGTCACCCAAATCCGCAGAAACAATAATCGGTTTCGATGGCTCAATGCGAATCAATGATGTTGCTGTATCCGTTTCAGGGAAAGCGAATTCCATTGTTTTGAGATTATCAGCGCTGATGGCGGAGGATGCCAGAGATTTCCCATCAGGACCATACTTCACATCTGTAAGAAATCCTGAATGATTGGCCAATTGCCCCAAGAATACATTAGTAGGTAGACGCCATACCGAGATTTGTGGGAAACCTGCAAAACCGGTTGCAAGAAACTGATTTGTTGCATTGAAATCGAGCGCTATGACATCACTCGAAGAATTGCGAAGCGAACGTACGATTGTTTTTGAGGCGATGTCGAATACATGCACTTCAGATGAAGCTGAGCTATACAAACTTGATTCACTGAGCATGGTACCCGCTGCGAGAAATGCTCCATCACGAGACAATGAAACTTTTGCCATGAGGGGCAAGGCAGGATTCGAGAGTGTAGTTATGATTGACATCGTATTGAGATCAATAACATGTATTGAACCATCCAATAATGCAATACTACCTTTATCTCCATTTCCCGGACTGAATGCGGTGATTGGCTCTGCAAATGTAAATCCTGTCAATTCTTTTCCATCGATGATGGAGAGTTTTCGAATTGTTCTTCCCCGTTTTGGAATGAGCAGAAGTTCATTCTTGATACGATGTACTGAATTCAGAATGGTTGATGAAGAAATATTGCTGGAGAGAATCGGATCCAATTTCCCTTTCCTGAACAGCACGAATGTTTCTTGACTTGTTGCTGGAGAACGATAAACTCCATAGACAAGCGTATCATTTATGTATCCAATGCCGATCCATTGAATTTTACTTACCGGAAATGATATGCCTGAAACCACGAATGTGTCGATCAGCATTCCATCCACTTTATTCCATTCAGCAATTTTTCCGGATTCATAACCTGCAATCAGTTTATCACCAACAGAATTCCAATCAATCGTAGAAATAGGTGTTCGAAGAGCGGGATGCGTTAGATTTTTTTGATCAAAATTTCCCAATTCCTGTCTTATGCGGATTCTTCCTGAATCAGTGATGATGCCGGGTGTTTTCCATAAGAACGTACTATCCATGCTGAAACCGAGTGTATCCCATGTTTTTCCATTATCAGGCGACCAATCAACATACGTTGGAGCACCAATGCGATACCCTTTCCACTTAACTGTGTATGGAGCACAGGGAGTAAGAGTAATATTGGCATTTGGCTCTGTGATGGTGAGTGAACGTGTTTCAGGCATGCCGAATCCATTTGCCCTCAAGAGCAAATAGTCTTTTTGTCCGCCTTCATAATGAAGGACCGCATATTCTTTATAATATCCCGTTCTGGAAGGTTTGAAGATGATATCGAAATAATATCCGGTAGAAGCCGCAATTCCGACCGGAGGGGGTTGCGTTGAGACATAGGATCCAATCCAACGATAGGAAAAATCAGGACTGGAAAATGTAATTGAATCAAGTTGTGTATTTACTTCTACTCCACGATTATTTTTTTTTGCAGCGATTGCTCTCACGAGTAATGTTGTATAATCGGAGGAACCCGGCAATACAGCCGAGCCAAAATTGAATTCTTCGATTTGAATGCCGAAAGGATCGCAAAATCGCATTTGGCTTATATTACCACGATCATGCTTTCCCAGCGGACTTGAACCGGTTCCAGTATTTGTGGCGATGATGAATTCCGCTCGATTTGCTCCCTCGGAACGCGTCATCCATGTAACTTCTTGATACCCTTGTCCATCTGGTTGTGCCACAGAGATGGCTTTGGAGCTGAAATTACTCTCGACAATGGATAATTCGGATTTGCCAAATGTATAAGGACTACCATTCACATTAGCTCGAAGCCATGCGCGCAAAAGAGGATAATTTAGTGTATCGATCGTGATGCCATTTGGACGCAAATCACGAATTTCGACAGACACCTGAGCGAGGGCAGGTGCCAGCATCAATAACCATGTGGTGAAGACTGCGATGCAGCGAAAGATTGACATAAGTGCCGGAGAAAAATACGTGCTCTGTTTACGATTCAAGTTTCGAGAGGTTTCACAACTGTTGTATCATTCAGAAAAAACACTTTGAAGAACAAGAGGTCCGGAATGATCACAAGTACAAGAGAGCCTGTGTCACGAGTGAACCACGTTGTGAATCCCTCAGGAGGCATGAGTGCCTTGATGATTTGCCCTGTCAAAGTCCACATGATGATGAACACCAAAAAGAAAATCGCTATTGCCATGAGACCTTCTCGCAATTTGCCTTCTTGCCAACGTTTGGTGAAGGCATAGAGTCCGGCCATGGCATGTACATGGAAAACGAATAATTCAATCATGATAGTTCAATAAGTATTCACAAATCTTTGCAAAACTATGGAATTACCCATGAAATTCTGCCAAGTGTGCACAAGTCTGTCGGACAGTGAAAAGGCATCCGAGATGGCTCGTGAATCAATAAACCGTAAACTCGCCTTTTGTTGCTGGATACGTCCAAAGCATGTGGCCTTATATACATGGGAGGGTGAATTCTGCGAGGAATCTGAGTATGAGATTGTGTTCAAGACCAATAGTGTGAACATAGAGCAATTGACAGCTTTTATACGGGACATGCACCCTTATGAAGCCCCCTATATTGCTACTTTTCAGGGGGAACTATTGCATGATGACTATGCACGATGGGCGGAGACCAATGTTTCTTAAGGGGGAATTCATGGAACGGAGCACAGATAAGAATCAGGGGATACCGATGATAGCTGATAAAATGCGCTCGGCGAAGTCTATCAGAGAATGGAGAGAAGATGAAAGGCCTAGGGAACGCATGTTGCGATTCGGATCAAGTTGTTTAAGTGACAGCGAATTATTGGCAATTTTAATCGGGACGGGTTCGCATGGCTCATCTGCTTTGGATATAGGTAGGAGTATGCTTGATGCATATGGGTCGATACAAGATTTGGGATCTCGGACAGTGCAGGAATTATGCTGTGTAAAGGGAATGGGCATGGCAAAGGCAATTGGTATAGCCGCTGCATTTGAGCTCAGCAGACGATATCAACAGGAGGCATTCAATCCGGCGATGATTTTGCAATCTCCCGATGACGTGGCTCGATATTTCATACCGAGAATGCGAGGAGCCAGAACCGAGAGTTTTTACATTGCATTATTAAATAGTTCAAACATTGTATTTTCAACAAAGAAAATCAGCGAGGGCTCATTAAATTCGAGCATCGTACATCCTCGGGAAGTTTTTCGAGTGGCGATCATAGAGAGTGCGGCATCAATTATAGCTTTGCACAATCATCCTTCCGGAAACACCGAGCCGAGCAATGAAGATATATCGCTTACAGAACAATTGCGTCAGGTTGGAACAATGATGCATATTCCCTTGCTTGATCATCTTATCATTGCCGGAGATTCATTCACTAGTTTGCGCGAACGCGGATATTTTCCTTAGGAAAGCAGATGGGATTTTCAATCATCGAAACATATTTTGATGCAATCATTCTCATTCAAGCAGATGTCTATGAAGATGAGCGCGGAATATTCATGGAGAGTTATCATCATGAAGCATTTCGAGCATTGGGAATTGAAGAGGACTTCGTGCAGGAGAATCATTCTATTTCCGCTTTGGGTGTGATACGTGGCATGCATTTTCAATGGGACAAGCCAATGGGTAAATTGCTTCGCGTCACTTCGGGAAGGGCTCATGTTAAAGAAATTGACATAAGAAAGAATTCACCGACATTGGGTCAATCCATGCATGTGGAATTAAGTGCAAGCAAACCATATCTTCTCTGGGTTCCTCCCGGTTTTGCCAATGGATTTATGTCCATGGAACATGGCACAGAGATGATCTATAAATGTTCAGCTCTTTATAATCCAAGTGCTGAGTCGGGCATAGCTTGGAATGATCCTGCATTAGCTTTGGAATGGCCTGTTCATGAGATAAACACCGAGCCGATTCTATCAATTAAAGACACACAAGCACATACACTTGCGGAATGGCTGCAGAGACCCGAATCATCAGCTTTCATGGCTTGATTCAAGGCATCCATAATTTCCTTTTTGCAGATCTCCCCAAATTCCCTATTTTCGCCATCTCTTCTCAACTGAATATGGTTCGGTAGCTCAGTTGGTAGAGCAGCGGACTG
>SXZI01000211.1 GCA_005788035.1 Bacteroidota bacterium | reverse complement strand
ATGTCATAAAGGAATATTCAGAAATAATATCTTCAGAAAATCAGGATCGAATTGCATTCAGGCAAAAGGTGGGACGCGCTATATCCGCATTGAACAAAATTCATTCATTGATGGTGGACAGCGTGCTTTGAATTTGGGTGGTTCAACGGGACTTGAGTTTTTCAGACCACTCAATGCAACGCATGAAGCAGCTGATTTGATGGTAACGGGAAATGTGTTTGTTCGGTCCGTGACACCAATGGCTTATGTGGGTTCCGTGCGCGTTTCAGTCACGAATAATACCATCATCGATCCAGAGCGATGGGTATTTCGCATTCTGCAAGAAACTGTTGACCCCAATCGCTTTGAGCCATGTGGAAATAATATCTTTCAGAATAATTTGGTGGTATTTCGTTCCACGATTTCACGTCATGTGAATATCGGCGGTAATACAGCTCCGCAAACATTTCTGTTAAGAAATAATTTGTGGTTCAATGTTGATAATCCATCCGCATCCAAACCTCAAGAAGCACAATTGACTGAATCAAATTCGCTCTATGGAATTGATCCGGAATTGGAATCCTATCAAAATGGCGATTATCGATTGAAGTCCATGAGCCCCGCAATTGGGAAAGGATTCTCCACAGGTGAATCAATCAAAGATCATGCAGGAAAACCATTTGCCAATCCTCCTTCCATAGGAGCTTATGAAGGGCAAAGCATTTCAGGAATCGATGAATTACTCACTCAAAAGAACATAGAATATACTCGAACAATTGATGGAATATGGTTGACAATTCCACAAATGCAACTTCCAATGCAATTAGATATATTCGATATTCGAGGCGCTTATCTCAAAACAATTGTAGCTACTGAAAGACGCACATTCATTTCATTGGGAAGATATGAGTTTGTGATGGGAAGATGAGAGAATCAAACACAATCCAAGCGATATCAGTCTATCTACATTGATCAGAATTCTGCATGACGGACTCGATGCTCACTTCGGTTTGTGCATAGACCCATAAAATGAGTGCATTTCAATAACATGAGGAAAGCTGAGACAGGAGAGAAACATAAAGAAAAGAGGTGCAAATCCGGTTATAGTATAATGTTCATCACTATTGGTATTGATGAAGAAAAGAAATAGAGTTCCGATAGCAGTAATAGAAAAGGGTGCGGATAATTTCCATAATTGCATATGTGTTTTTTGGAGTCCCTTTTTCAAATGATTCCATCCGAGAACACTATGATGAAATACAAAATACACTCCGAATGCCTGCAAGAGAGGTAAGAAAATTCCCATCAATAATGAAGCGGTTGATAGTATAGTGCTCTTTCGAGGTTGTACGAACACGGTCATCAATAACAATATAATTGATGATTCCGATAGCAATGATGCTGTCAATAATCCCGAGGTATCAGGTATTGAAGGAATCGACAATGCATTGATTATTGTATTTGTCTCAGGAATATGAGTGGCAAGTATGAAAGACAATACGGAAAAACCTCGTAGAAATATAAGCCATGGATTATGGACATTCTCTTGCTCATATTCCGCTTGACCAAAATGCCACATGGAATAGAGCAAGAATATGATGAGTCCGATCAGTGGTGACATAATCCATATCGCCAACATAATCATTCCTTTAGCGATATAGCCAAGTATGAATAATCCAAGTGATTTTATTGATCTATCAGGGATTTTCAATACATGATCCATCGCTCCATGCGGAATACCGATCACTATCATGCCTATCGCAAGAACAATCCAATTCAGCAGACTCAATTTAACATACTCACAGAAAAGAAACATCAGAGATATGCCAAGTGGTAGCAATCCAATTGCATTGTGTGAGAATTGTGCAAATATATCCTTGATGGCATGCTTCATAAATAGCACTTTGGGTAATGCCATGAATATGGAGATATCTTCCACGAATGATGTTCTTTCTTCGAGGAATTGAAGTACTCTCATTCCTTTTACATGTTGAAACAACTTTTCAAATATCTCTTTTCCTCTTTGTGAGTGAGATTCAAGTATCTTGAGTAAAAGTCTATCATAGAAAGCAAATCTTCCGGTACGATGCATTGCTCGTTTGAGAGGTTTGCCATATTTGAGAGACTCAACAATATGAATGGCATCCCTTGCCATTTCCTTAAAAGCATATCCCGTGCTTGGCTTGACTTTTCCTGCTCCAGAACCTGTTCTGAAACAATGATTGAATTCAGGTTCCTCTTGCATTGAACAAGTTGACATTGGAATGATGCCTTGTTCTTCACTGTCAATTGTAAAAACACCAAGATTCTTTTGCTGACAATATGCATTCAATTGCACTTGTGCATATTCGTGATCTATTGGCTTCGTACCAAAGCGTGTCAATTCAATGAGTGCATGATTTGAAGAGAAATGTAGTATATAAACAAATTGTGTTGCATCAGATTGATCAACCGAAAAGTCCATCATCGTAAATGTTTCAGTATCAAATTGTGGCTCTTCAGTTGTGATTCTCCAGCCATAGAATGATTGCAAAAGAAATGTTTCATGCGACTTGGCAGGATTCCAAAGAGGAGGTCTGGAATCAAAAACATTCCTTGTAGTGATTGAATGATTCGATGTTAAAATGGTGAAGGTTGCATTATCAGGATTAGCAGTAATACTTTCTGCTCTTTCACGGATGTATTCTACATTGCATTCAGCAAGAAGTGTACGAAGTTCATCATACAATGCTATGCTGGAAATATGATGATACTTGTATGGGGAGACAGATTGAGGGGCATCATCATTGATGCCCAGTCTTCTCCAAGAATGATTTATAAGAGATGCAAAACCCAATTTTGTGATTTCTTCATCCTTTGCCCAGAAGCAGAATGTTTTATCATTCAAAACTTTCTCATCCGGCTCAATAATCACCAATGAGGCAGTACTCAACATATCATGAGCATGCATTTGCCTGATGATGAGGGAATTTGCGGCTCCCAAACCAATAAAAACATAATCTGCTATGGTATCGATTTTGTGCATGCTGAATTTACATAGAAAAGTGATAGGAAAAAGGTCGATTTGTCTATTTTTACGGACTGATTTCAGAAATTACCTATATGAGTATGCAAAAACACCAACTTCGGTTTTTCGACATCACGATGATGGTCATT
>SXZI01000210.1 GCA_005788035.1 Bacteroidota bacterium | reverse complement strand
TCTGGAACAATCAACAACACGATATTATTGACATTACACTTTATTTTGAAGCATTGAAATGGCAACACTGAGAGATATACGCAATCGCATCACAGCCGTAAAGAATACGGCCAAGATTACTTCCGCCATGCGCATGGTTGCAGCAGCAAAATTGCGAAGAGCGCAAGAAGCGATTCTATCAACAAGACCATATACAGATAAATTCTCGGAAGTTCTCTCCAATCTTGCAGGTTCTGCTTCGGAAGATTATTATCATCCACTTCTCCGCAAACCAGATACATTCAAACATATCGTCTTGATTGTTATTTCATCTGATCGTGGTTTATGCGGTAGCTTTAATACGAATGTTTTGCGATTGGCTTCTCAATATATCGATCATACAATCCCGGCTGAATTTCCTCAGGCAAAAGTGAGTGTGGTTTCAGTTGGAAGAAGATCAACGCAATTTTTTGCAAAACGTACACAACCTGTGCTTGCTGCATTTCCCGATATCTTTGCACAGTTGCAATTCAGCACTGCCGCAGAAATCGCCGGTATCGTAGCAAATGGTTTCATTAATGAAGAATTCGATCGAGTGATGATTTTCAACAATGAATTCAAGTCAATCATCAAACAAGAGACAACTGTAAGGCAATTGCTTCCTGTAGAATCAGTAAAACAAGAATCCTCTGTGAACAATGATTATATCTTTGAGCCAAGCAGAGGTGACATCATGGATGCAATACTTCCCAAATTTGTGAATACTCTTGTTTGGAAAGGTTTGCTTGAATCCAATGCTGCAGAACAAGCAGCGCGAATGATGGCAATGGAAAGTGCAACCACGAATGCTCGTGATCTCATTCGTTCTTTACAATTGTCCTATAATAAAGCACGTCAAGCATCCATCACGACGGAAATGTTGGAAATCGTTGGTGGAGCAGAAGCTTTAAAAGCATAAACGTGGTCAAAACACTGCGAAATAGATGGCATTTCACACTTTTTAACGTTCTTTGCCTCTTTTTTGCTCTATCAGGCATGATAATAGCTGTAATTTTGTGCATTGAATAATTGCACAACATATAAGGAACATACTATGAAAAAGCATTTCATGAGCTTTCTGCTCGCTTGCTTCATGATGATTGGACTTGCAACCATCAGTGGTTGTGGAGACGGATCATGCACAAGCCCAACTGAAACTGCAAGCATTGCTGATAATGATGTATTTGACATTGATGCAGTTTATGCAAGCGTATTCAATGGTAATGGTGATGTTATTGAACAAAATGGTCCACGCGGTGGTGGGCCCGGTAAGCGCGACACAGTTCGTGGTGGTGGCGGACGTGATACAGTGAAGCGTGACACATCCAGCAGACCTGTACCCTGGCAATCAGTATTACCTTGCCTAAAACTCACACCCGAGCAAATGGGTAAATTGCGTGAGTTCTCCATGACTCAACGTGATTGTGAAAAAGCTGCACGTGAACAATTCCGCGCGGTGCTCGAGCCATTACGCAAATCTCAAAAAGCAGAGTTGGATGCAATTCGTGCTGCAGTGAAAGCAGGTACAATGACTCGCGAAGAAGCCGCTGCAAAAAGCAGAGCAATCAATGAGCGAATCAGAACCGCAACACAAGAAGCTGAAGCACAAGTTCGTGCAGCTGTAAAAGCATGTATGGATACATTCTTCACAAGTCTTGAATCAATCTTGACTCCTGAGCAACTTGCATTGTGGTTGGAATGGAAAAAAACAGGTAAGTCACCTTGCCCGAATGTGAGAAATCCAATCGGTACAAGACCCTGATCAACCAGAAACATGATGAAGCCCCGTCCAATGGATGGGGCTTTTTTTTTGTCCTCTTGTAACTGAATCATCTAGTGTATGTTATTGATTGTGAGGGCATGACAATGGAAAAAAAAGAATGTAACCAAACCTGAATACCATTGTTATTGTCTTAGAGTTGGAGTTAACTATTTGACTGAGCGGTTCACAAGATTCAGCCGGCAATCTGAACAAGTGCTCAACAAATCCGGAAACGAATTCAAACATTTTTCATAAGGAATACCACAATGAAGACACTCATCACAAAAAGCATGTTTATGCTTATCGCAGTGTTCGTGACAGTATTTGCATCAAGCTGTACTGATCAACTCTCAACAATTTCACCTGTAGTAGACAATGCAGAATTTGCATCTGCTTTTGATACAGAATCAATGGCAGCTTCTATCATCGACAATCATGATGATGGCTTTTCATCCAAAGGTGATCGTGGTCGCGGACCTGGCCGTGGACATGGAAAAGATGATCGTGACGGTGGACATAAAGGCGACAGCATCAGTCCCAAGCGCGCTCATCTTCGTGCAGTCATCGATTGCTTGAAATTATCAGCTGATCAAATGACGCAATTGCAATCATTGATCAGTGCAAAGCGTGATTGCGAAAAATTGGCAAGAGAACAATTCAAATCTGTTGCAGGTCCAATTCGTGAAGAAGAAAAAGCATTGCATGCATCTCTTCGCGCACAACTCAAAGCAGGTACCATTACAAGAGATGAAGCCAATGCACAATTGGAAGCATTCAAAGCTAAGAATGCAGCTATCGTTCAGGCAGCCGCAGAGGCCATGAAAGCAGCTGTCAAAGCATGTAATGATACATTGGAAGCAGCCATTGTAGCGATGCTTACACCAGAGCAAGTGCTTCTTTGGAATCAATGGAAAGCCACCGGTACAAAACCATGTGAATCAACGCCAATCAATGGTTGATATTCCTAGATTGACATTTTCAAGCCCCGAATGCAGATTCGGGGCTTTTTTTTTATGCACTTCGGAATGCAAGGGCAGTTTCCGTAATTTCGTATGAAATTACAGTGGCAATTGCATCATGACCGATATATTGGCTTTGTTTGGCAGAAAGGTGACCGGATTTTTCAGACAAATCGGGCAAATCACCATTCTGCTCATACGCGTTGTCCGATATATGCCTCGCGTGGCCAAAGATAGACGTCTTGTTCTTGAACAAATGTCCATTGTCGGCACAGAATCCCTCCCTCTGGTAGTTCTCATTGGTGCATTCACAGGTGCCATCGCCGCATTGCAAGCAACCAATCTCTTTGCGAAATTTAATCTCATTGGAATAGCCAGACCCTTCATTGGTGGTTCCATTTCCACCGTTGTGTTCACCGAATTGACTCCTGTTTTGACGGCATTGGTCATTGC
>SXZI01000027.1 GCA_005788035.1 Bacteroidota bacterium | reverse complement strand
TGAATCATGGCTGCACATGAGATCATGAGCTTTTCTTTTTTTGCTTGATGGCTTCAATGATGGCCGGTAAAATCGAGAGAGCAATAATGGCAAGGACAACGAGTGAGAAATTCTTTTTGACGATTTCGATTGTCCCGAAATAATAGCCGACAGTGATGAGCGATACAATCCAAAGGATGCCACCTGCAATGCTATAGGACAAAAATGTGATATATCTCATGGATCCGATTCCGGCAACGAAGGGCGCAAATGTGCGAACAATCGGAATAAAACGAGCCATGACGATGGTCTTTGTACCATATTCAGAATAAAAATTCTGCGTTTTTTCAAGATGGGATCTTTTGAAGATTTTTGAATCAGGATTCGAAAATGCTTTATTACCAATTGTTCTACCCAAAGCATAATTCACATTATCGCCGGAGATGGCGGCGATCAAGAGCAGGGGAGCGATAATCAAGGGATTCAATGTTCCGCCGGCGCATAATGCGCCGATTGCAAATAGTAAAGAATCGCCTGGAAGAAATGGGGTGACGACAAGACCTGTCTCGCAAAACACAATGAGGGTCAAAATGGCATACATCCATATTCCATATTGATTGGAAAGCATAGCCAAATGTTTGTCGAGATGTAAGAAGATATCGATGAGAGAAGCAAAATCCATGACTATTCTATGCTGATTGAAAAATGTCCACCAATGTTACGCCAAATGCAAGCGTTGTGAGATGGGTGAGTGAATGCTGAGTGATGGTTTCTATGCGATCATGTTCGGCAACAAAAAGTCCACCGGGTTTCAATGCCGTGTTCATGATGATTGCATCAGTCACGGGATTCAATAAACGAGCTGCATAAGGCGGATCACAAAAAATACAATCCCATTGCTTTGGCATATCATTCGGATATTGTTCTGAAGCAATGCCACGCAAAAATGCAATGGCATCTGCAACCGCAATGGGTGATTCTTCTTTTGTAATCCCGCATTTGTCCATTGTCTTGCGCATTGCTTCCGCAACCAAAGCATTCTTCTCCACGAAGATGCATCGACCGGCACCTCTACTAATTGCTTCAAGACCGAGCGCGCCGGTCCCTGCGCATATATCCAAGACTTCCACATTAGGTGATGCAAAGTCAATGTGATGAGACAATGCATTGAATATTGCTTGCCTCATGCGATCGGTTGTAGGGCGAACACCGTCAAATTGGACGGGCCCGATATTTGCTCCTTTCAATCGACCGCTCGTGATCTGCATAGTTATTCGCGTGTGAGTTTTTTATACTTCAAGCGATGTGGTTGATCGGCCGATGTTCCAAGACGTTCATGGAGATTTTCTTCATATTCCGAATAATTTCCATCGAACCAAATCACATTGCTATCGCCTTCAAAGGCAAGAATATGTGTAGCAACACGATCAAGAAACCAACGATCGTGAGAAATCACGACGGCGCAACCTGCAAAATTCAATAGTGCTTCTTCGAGTGCACGAAGCGTATTCACATCCAAATCATTCGTCGGCTCATCAAGCAAGAGAACATTTGCGCCTTCTTTGAGCATTTTTGCAAGGTGCACACGATTGCGTTCACCTCCTGAAAGCACACTACACTTTTTCTGTTGATCTGTTCCACTGAAATTGAAACGAGAAACATAAGCGCGTGAATTCATGTCTTTTGCTCCAAGCCGAATAAGATCATCTCCACCGGAAATTTCTTCCCAAATGGTTTTGTCATTGGAGAGTGGACGATTCTGATCCACATAGCCGAGCTTCACTGTATCACCGATGGTGATTGTACCTGCATCGGGTTGTTCTTGACCTGTAATCATTTTGAACAATGTGGATTTACCCGCACCATTAGCTCCAATCACGCCGATGATGCCGCCGGGAGGGAGATCGAAATTGAGATGTTCAAATAGTAATTTGTCGCTGAAACCTTTGGCTACATCATTGGCGACTATGACTGTAGTTCCAAGGCGAGGTCCGGGTGGGATGTAAATTTCCATGTCATCATTACGCGCCTCTTGTTGTTCCTCCACCATGCGTTCATAGGAGGCAATACGAGCTTTGCTCTTTGCATGACGACCTTTGGGATTCATGCGCACCCATTCCAATTCTTGCTGCATGATTTTCTGTTTTGCTGTGATTTGCTTTTCTTCAACAGCGAGTCGTTTTTGCTTTTGATCGAGCCATGAAGAATAGTTACCTTCAAAAGGTATTCCTTGGCCGCGATCAAGTTCCAAAATCCAACCGGCGACATTATCGAGAAAATATCGATCGTGGGTCACTGCAATGACAGTGCCGGGATATTTATGCAAATGAATCTCAAGCCAAGCAACGGTCTCAGCATCAAGATGATTTGTAGGCTCATCAAGAAGCAACACATCGGGTTGTTGCAGGAGCAATCTGCATAATGCGACGCGTCGCTTTTCGCCACCGGACAGAACATTGATTTTTGTTTCGCCGGGTGGGCATCGCAGAGCATCCATTGCAAGTTCAAGTCGAGAATCAAGATCCCATGCATTTGCATGATCTATTTGTTCCTGCAATTTTGCCTGCTTTGTCATCAATGCATCAAAGTCAGCATCCGGATCTGCAAATTGTGTTGAGATGGCTTCATATTCTTTGAGAAGATTCACGGTTTCCTGCACACCTTCTTCAACAATATCCTTCACTGTTTTTTCAGGATCCATTTCAGGTTCCTGTGGAAGATATCCGAATGTCACATCTTTATTGCTGGTGATTTGGCCAAGATAATCTTGATCCAAACCTGCTATGATTTTTAGAAGCGATGATTTACCGGCACCGTTCAGACCAAGCACGCCAATCTTTGCGCCATAATAAAAGGAGAGGTAAATATCTTTGAGGACGGTTTTGCTCGGCTTATAAACCTTGCTTACACCGATCATAGAGAAAATGATTTTGTTGTCGACCATGGATGTTCTGAATCCGCTATGAATTGAAATATGTCCCCAAAAATACGGTTTTCCCGCGAACGTATAAGCTCATGAACCATTTAGAGCGGTGATTGGAATTATGTTTGCCTACAGTAGGTGAATTTATGGGGTATTGATTATGGCCACACCCGAGCTGGTACCAATTCTGGTGGCTCCTGCCTGGATCATGGACAATGCTTGTTCAAGTGTTCGGATTCCCCCTGACGCCTTCACTTGTATATCTTTATCAACATGTTGTTTGAGTAAAATGATGTCTTCTACGGTTGCCCCACCATCTGCAAAACCTGTGGATGTTTTGATGAAATCAGCTCCCGCATCGGATACAATGTCACATGCACTGATTTTTTGTTCATTTGTTAAGACGCTAGTTTCAATGATGGCTTTCACAAGTGCACCGGATTGATGTGCTGTATCCGCAACTGAGCGAATATCATTCCATACTATATCCTTATCGCCATCAATCAATGCACCAACTTGAATTACCATGTCAATCTCTTGAGCACCATCATGAATTGCTTGCATTGTTTCAGCGATCTTCACTCCTGTTCTATGCATGCCATGGGGGAAACCAATAACTGTACAAACGCGAGTATTCGTACCATGAAGAATGCTTGAACACATTCCCACATAAAATGGGTGAACGCACACTGATGCAAATGAATATTCAATTGCTTCAGCACACAATTGCTCAATGTCTTTGCGAACTGCTGTGTTCTTCAGCAATGTATGATCAATCATGCGTGCCAATTGTGCTTTCGTGATGCTCATGATATTGATGCCTTGAGTGGATAGAGCGTGATCATGCTCGGACTTGCATCGCTCATGAGAGGAGCAATGCCGAATTGCAGCAGATATAATCCATCATTCACATCTTCCGGAATGGCGATCATTTCGGTGATTGTGGCTTGTATTCTTGGATTATCTGGATAATCCCAAAAAGCATGATGTGCAGCCAATTTTCCTTCATCCTCTTCGGGATCAACCGAAGGAAGATCGGTCAAGAGATGTCTGATGCCGATTTCCGCAAGCCATGCCAAACCGGCAGGTTCAAATGCGGGTGCATCCATTCCTGACCACATCTTTTGTTCTGTTGATTTCTGCGTTCTTATTAGTATTGCTTCCGGCCTTGCATTTCCAAGTGCAAGCATGATTGCTTGTTTGGTTATCATCATTGAATCTGCAATCATGATTGGTTCAATCGTGCATAGTTGAGCCGTGAAGAACCATCGTTCAAACACATTACAGATTGGGTATTTTTCTGTTGAAATATGCCAGATGCTTTCGGTATGTGTTCCATTTCCATGAGGCGCAAGATGGAGAATTGCGCAATTGACCGGTCCGCCTTGAAGGGTTGAACCGATGAAGTCACCGCTCTTGAATGGGATGAACTCAGGATGGGGAAGATGAAATGCATTGGGATTATTAGCGCCATGCTGCAATGGAAATGAGCAATTGATTCCCCCCATGAAATCCCATTCCATGTGTATACCGTCAATCATTATGATTGCTTTGTGATCCATGCCTATTGAATGAGGCCGATGCCGGCAACGATAAAGAGAATAATTCCAAGTATGATGCGATATATAATGAATGCACCTGTCGATCTGGTACGAAGATAGGTCAGAAGAAATGCGATTGCGGCATATCCGCTGATCCCAGAAACGAGAGTTGCAATACCAAGTGAAATCATGTTTTGTTCCGACAGCATTGGAATGACTTTCACCAATTCGAGTAATCCACTTCCCAGTATCGCTGGTATGCTCAATAAAAATGAAAATCGTGCTGCTGCTTCACGATCAAAACCAAGAAAGAGTCCGGCGGTTATTGTTGCACCTGATCTGGAAGTACCTGGAATCAAAGCCATTGCCTGTGCAAAGCCAATGATCATGGCATCTTTGAGTTTCACTTCTTTCATTGATTTAGTGTATTGAGCCATTTTCTCTGCGAGCGCCATCACTAGAGCAACAATGATAAGCATGGAGCCGATGAGAAATAGATTTTTCGTGAGATCACCCTCGATGTATTTTTTGAGAGTCAATCCAAAAAACACGATGGGGATTGAGCCAAACATCACAAGCCAAGCCAAGCGTGCATCAAATGATTGTTGTTTGACCGGGAGTCTGTTCGCATTCAGATTTTCAGAGATGAATGCCTTCGTCATGGAAAGAATGTCATATCGAAAATAGAGAAGCACCGCAATCAATGTCCCCAATTGCATCACCGCAACTTGAGCCGTCCATTGTTCCCCGGAGAGAACCACGCCCAATATTTTTCCTACAATGGTGAGATGTGCAGTGCTGCTTACGGGAAGAAATTCCGTAAGACCCTGTACTATACCGAGAAGTATTGCATCTAATGTATTCATGTTTAACTAAACACCACAACAGCATTCGTTTTTTCTGAAGCTAGTCGAAGCGCACTTTGTGCATTGCGTGACAATGTAT
>SXZI01000209.1 GCA_005788035.1 Bacteroidota bacterium | reverse complement strand
TCTTCAAGACTTGTCACAACAGCCACTTCCTTAGAAATAACTTCACCGGGTGTAGCTTTGAAATACAAAGGTTGAGAACTGTTGACTGCTGCCAGAACTTCGGACTTTGCAGATGATTCCGCCTGAAGCACTTCTTTTGTTTCGTCATTCTGCACAAAGGCAACGCCATAGAGGAATTCTGTTTTGAATGCACTGGCACCACTCGAAGCAGGCGTGAATGTGAAATTGAATTCTTTTGTTTCACCGGCTTTCATGTTCAAGTCAATGCCATTGGTATCGAGTTGCCCTGCTTCATTCGACATTTGGCGAGCGATATAACGAAAATCCAATTGAGCATTAGTACCTACAGTGCTTGATCTTCTATAATATTCCGCAATAACCAATTTGAGTTTTTCACCTTGCAATGCAATACTGGAATTCACCGTAACCTTGAAAGTGACATTTGCTCCACTTTGTTGTTGCTGAATGGTTAATGTGATGGGCGAATCACCGGGGATTATGGCTGTTGACCAACCCAAAGTATCGGATGGGTCACCATTATTGAATGCCTGATTGTCGGAACTTGAAGGAACGAGACCATCTACAACCAACTGAGCCAATGGCTGTTCTTGCAATCCATAATATCTGTATCGAGCATTATTGAGAGCAGGATTTGCTTTATGAATCGCATCCAACAAACCAAATTGGCCTGTATGATAGGTGAGCACGATGGCATTTTGCTTTATTCCTGAAGTCTCATAGAAGGCCAAGAAATTGTCGTCTCTGTCTTCTGCATAGGTTGCATTTGTATTGACAAAACGCTCAATCAATGACTTTTTTGGTGAGTCTGCCTGTGCTGGTGGCAATGACATTGACATGAGTGCGATAATCATCGCAAAATGAAACAAGTGTTTCATGATAACACCTTCAATTGTTATTTGGTGGAAATTATAATCAATTTGGGAATGAACTTAAGGTACTATGCGAGGCCAAAAATAGAGAAAATTGTCTTGTTTTTGGCATAGTTAGGATGAAATTCCAAAAAAAAGTGATGAATCTTCGCACTTTACGAGGTATGCTGTTCAAAGACAGATTAAGAATGGGAAAGTCACGTCTGGTGGGAAGTCAATAGATGGTTCCATCTTGTTGATGTTTCGACCTTTTCTGTTCAATTTTCGCCAATTTTTCACGAACTACTTTTTCAAGAGAGATACCCCTTGCATTGGCATAATTATGAAGAGCGATATACACATCCGCTATTTCTGATTCTACATCTTCAAGAGGGATATCTTTACCTTTCCAGAGCTTTTTCTCCAGATTGGCCAATTCACCAGCTTCACCGCATAATTCCAAACAAAAGAATTCAGGGGTACGCTTGATGAAATGTGTGTCCTGATATGCTCGAAATGCATCTTGAATATCCGTTCCTTTGCCATGAATTGTATCAATCAACTCTTTTGCTTCATCAACCATGAGATCACCTTTTCTTGGATTGATTCTTAGATGCCGATTTACCCGAGAACATTTCAATTTCGGTGTCAATCACATATTGAACCCATTTTGCATTCTCCGGCTTGCCAATCTTATTGAATGAAGCGATGAGATAATCCCCCATTCTTTGTCGAATATTGAATCGCTCCTTTTCATTACGAACTTGCATCCAGGCATGCTGATCAAAATATGGATGCAATTGTTCCAAGACTTTTTTGGGCTTTTGAGCAGTGTCCGCAGCCAATGCATTCAATACTCTATTCAATTTGCCTGCAGGATCAATGCTCTTCTTCGCATAGGAAGAATCCTTCTTTGCCATGAATGCATTGAATCGCTCAATTTTACTTTTCAATTGTTTGATTGATGCTGAATCATTGAAATTATAGACTTTATACTTGATGCCTGTTTCAGGACGCACTCTCACAATAATTGATGAAGCATCTTTTGGAAAACCCGCCTTATTCAAATCATAGACAAGCCCTTTTATTCCCTCAACGCTCAAATTAGAATTCATGAAAGCCATACCTCCACGGATAAGGACTTCACCCATCAATCCGTCCGCCTTGCTGAAATGGCGTAATATCATCTGACGAATATATTGTCCTTGATTGAAGCAGCGCTGATAATCATCTCCGCCCAATCCCTTTCTTGACCTCAAAACTTGCAATGTTGATTTGCTATCACGTTGTCCAAGCAATTCGATGATACCCATTGCTTGAGAAAAACCAAGTTGAATCCAATATTTCACCGGGCCTACTTTTGCGATTTTACCTGCCTCTCGCAAATATGCTTTTGTTCCCTTCATAGCATGAACAATGGTAAGTTTGTTCTGTGTTGAATCTCTCATGCCTGCATCAGCCGGCGTGTCTCTCGGAATCGAAATAATCTCTATGTATCCGCTGTCTGGTACAATTGAAACTATATGATTTGCATCAGCTCTTCTGGATACTGTGCCCATACGTGCATCAACCCCGATGATGGCTATATTGATTCTCCTAGCTGATGCAGGTATTTTCTTCAATGTATCTTTTTGATAGAGGAAGCCGGCTTCGCCATCACTCATATGTTGCAAGAATGTTGAATCCTTCAGAAATTCATTTTCAGCAACAGAGAGCTCTTGTTCATTTGGTTTTGTCTCAACTGTGTCTTGCGATGGTACAATTGAATCGGTGGGCGACACCGAGCTGATTTCTTGTGTTTTTGGTTGTTCGAGGAGATGATATGCCATCCATGCTGAGAAAAAGAAAACAAGCACAAGGAGGACAATTCCTGTTCTTTTTACTAAATTCATGTTCAATGTTTATGTTGATGTGACCCAAAGACCGGGAAAAAGGACATTAATTGAAATACATTCCCCATAAAAAAAGGGTCCAAAAGACTTAAATGGGCGTGCAATGTTACGGAATAGTAATCAAAACACCTAATTGACTAATGCATCGTAAAACCTTGTCATATATGCTTTTTATCTTTGCGGGAATGCTCTCTCTTTCCCTTGTTTTATTTGGTCTAACACCCAAAATAATCATGCAGAGATCATGGAAACTTGCTTTTCCTGATAGCTCAAGCAATATACCCGTTGCGGATACTACAGCCAAACCAAAAACTCAAAAGCAGGTGGACAAAGAGCTGAATACCGCTTATATTTTTGATCATGTCATCGAGGAAATGATAAAAAGGGAATATCATACACTGCCTATTGGTGAATGCATGGGAAAAATCGGAAGCATGTTTATCGGTACGCGGTATGTTGGAGGTACCCTTGAACTTCAACCCGAGCGATGCGTCATTGATTTAAATGGATTGGATTGCGTCACGTTTTTTGAGAATACATTGAATATTGCCAGAACCGCAAAAATCAAAGAACATGAATTGGCTTCAAATCAAAATGCAATGACATTCAGAGATGTGCTTGATCAATTGGAATATACTCGATATAGAGACGGCAATATGGATGGATATACATCCAGATTGCATTATACTTCTGAATGGATTTTGGATAATGTCAAAAAAGGTGTTGTGAAAGATCTAACGAAAGAACTGGGGGGCAAACCATTCCCGGTCAAAGTTGGATTTATGAGCACCAATCCACAATATTATCCTCAACTTGTTGCCGAACCTACTCTGACCAGAAAAATTCAGGGCATTGAAGAATACATCAATGCGCAAAAACATTGGTATATCCCAAATGCACAAGTGAAAGACATAGAGAGCAAATTGCAGACGGGTGATATCATTGCAATTGCCACAAATAAAGCAGGTCTTGATTATTCACATACCGGTATGATTATCAAGAATGCAAAAGGAATGGCTCTGTTTCTCCATGCTTCATCAGGAAAAAAACGCGTGTATCTTGACAAACGCATTTCATCGTATTTGGCAGAATCATCAACCAGCATTGGTATTTCTGTGCTGCGCCCTATCGATCCCAATCACGAAACAGATGAAACAACCGAAGAAGAGAGTGAAAACTAAACATTCTATCTTTTGGTAGTCCGATAAATAAGAGCTATATTTGTAATCCTTACCGCGGGGTAGAGCAGTTGGTAGCTCGTC
>SXZI01000208.1 GCA_005788035.1 Bacteroidota bacterium | reverse complement strand
TCTTGCTGACTGACTGATTTCCATTCCAATTCTTTCGGTTTGACCGGCACTGAAATAGAATCTTCCACCGGCATATGGAATGATATCATTGATTGTTGAAATAGTGTACAGTGCAATATCTGTTTTCACTTCGGCTTCACCCATTCCGAGCCAATCCGAAAAAAGTGATTGTGACTTATAGCCCAATTCAAAAGATGTTGATTCAATCGGCTTGAGCAAAGGATTGATCACGAAAGAACTGAGTGATGCAGGTGGATCCGTTTCATTGCCCGCAGGTACTTCAATACCTCCGCCCACATTTGCATAGAGCGACATATCTTCATTCATGCGCCATGTGAATCCAACTTTTGGTGTAAAACGCTCGAAGGACATATCCTGTCCTGAAAAAACAGGCGCTCCACCATCGATGTATATCTCATTGAAATAGGAGACATTATCATATCTTCCTCCGATAATCATGGAGAATGTCTCATCATACATCACTTCTTCTTGCAGGAAGAATCCAAGATTTTGCGCGCCTTCTCTTTTATTCGTGCGAAGAACATTCCCTCGATTTCCATTTATGAGATTATAGAATAGGATGGCTCCATCCTGATATTGATAATCCATGCCGGTCATGAATAAACTGTGCAAAGATTCAGACACTTGATTTGCGGATTTGATGATTGCATTACCACCCGTGTGATAGCGTGTGAAATCTCTGAATGTATTGCGCTCCGATCTTTGAAGAAATTTACTTTGCAAATATGTCATCGCACTCAAAGTGAGCGATTCTGACAATGCATGATCGATGGTCAAACCGATTCTTCCCGCAGTGTTTTCCCTCCTTTCATTTCTTTGAATGAATGTGGGATTGAATGTGGAAGTATCAGCACTCATGGAGGGATCTTGTTGATATTGATCAAGATTCAGTGGACCGGGCACTTGAAAATTCACATTCCCGGCAAGCAGATGCACGCCTACCTTTGTTCTTGCAGAAAATTGATTCACCAAACCTGCGCTCACTTGCAATGCATCGCTTTTGGATTGCGCTCTCCATCCATCAAAAGAACTCTTGCCGATTGTCGCATAGAGCAATCCAAGATCCGTCATGCCTTGTGCTTGCACAGTATATTGTTGCAATCCAAAACTTCCCATTTGCGATTGGAATGTCAATTTGGTATTGGTTTCTTTTGGTACGGTTGAAAAACTTATCACACCTCCGGAGGCATTTCCGAAAAGTGCTGAACTATTTGAGCGAAGAATTTCCGCGGACTGAATCGATAATGGATTGATCATGTCAAGAGCCGTTCTTCCATCAGGTTCGGTTTCCGGAATACCATCGACCAAGACGCGAATGCCTCTTGTTGTTCCTGCATTGGAGCGTTCTCCTGCCCCACGCGCACCAAATCCACGAATTGATATTCGCAAATCCTGATTGCCGGATCGATTCTGCACCAAAACACCGGGGACGGTTTGCAGAATATCATCGATTCCATAACCACGCTTAAGTTGAATATCTCGAAGACCAAGCACAGTGACAGCAAGCGGAACTTCCAGATTCTTTTCGGGTTGACGGAGCGCTGTGACGGTAATATCCTTCGTGGTTACTTTTGTTGAGTCGGAATTTTTCTCTTTCAATGATTGTGCGTCCATGGCATCATTCAAACAGCATGATGCAATCAGACATAACAGAATACGATAAACAGTATTCATGTACTACTCCTTATGATGATACAAAAGTCCATGAGCACCTTGCTTCATGGATATGTGCATCAGGAGTATTTTGGAGGAGGAATAATTGGATCAGCAGGGAAAAACAGAAGGGATTTACGTATTTCATGCACATTCAGAAGAGTATTGAATGCGGTCATGATATGTGGTTTAAAATTGACGATTGGGGCAAGTTGTTTTGCAAAATCCGTGAATGCCATCAATTGTTGATCATGAAGCGGATTTGCATGAAAGAAGCCTGCTATGAATTTCACGATGGATTTATTGATGGATGTTTCTTTTTTGTCATGAATGCAATGAAGGATAATGGAGTCTCCATGCAATTCTTGTTCAACAAGATCATACATATCACCGTTATACACGAATTCATGATCATGTTCCCATTTCAGAGATGCATATTCATCGTTGGTGAATGTCAATGAGATGATGTCACCAGCTTCTCTCTTTCCGATCATTTCCATCATATGTCTTTTTGCTCGCCCCTTTTCATAATGCAACATCATCATGCTCCCGGAAAAAGGGATGATCATTGAAATGATCACGATGAATGCGATGATGCTTTGCACGAGAATCTCAGTTTGTTTTGGAGCGATGACACAATTACCGAAGGACAAAAATGGGATTTTTTCGTAAATTCGCATCACAATTCAGTTGCCCGGATGGCGAAATTGGCAGACGCGCTATATTCAGGTTGTAGTATTCGTAAGGATGTGCAGGTTCAAGTCCTGTTCCGGGCACGCTATGGTCAAACCCGCACTATGCGGGTTTTTTCACTTGCCTTTTGCATCCTTTTCTCCTTCCTCTTCAATAATTCCCTCTTGCGGTCTCAAGAGCTTCGCAGTGCTTTTCAGAAAGGACGCGATGCGATGCAAAGTGCTTCTTATGCTGAAGCAATCATGCATTTTGAACAATGGTCGAAAGCCATGCCGCGTGATGCCATCTGTCATGCATATTTGGCTTCATGCCATGCACGCATGAATAATCCGCAAAAGGCATTTCAATCTATGATTTCAACGGTGCAGCTTGGCTTTGATGACATATATCTCTTTGAAGCCGATACTGTACTGCAAACAATGGTGACAAAACATGCAAAGCTTGCGATATCAATGTCCAGCATGTTCACCGGACATAATGACCCATGGATTGCATTCTTGCATGCTGCACATAATCAAGCTCCTGCAAGACGATTTCCATTTGCATTTGCAGAGCAAAACAGGATTGGTCGATATAGAATATTATTTCCGAAAGGATATGATACAACTCGTCGATATTCGCTGATTCTTCTGTTGCATGGAAATGGTTTGGACCCTGCATTCATGCTTGATTGGGCAATGTCTTTTGATCTTTCTTCGCATATCATCATTGCACCGGAAGCGCCATATTTCAAATTCAATGAATCAGTGCATGCAGGCACGATGAAATTTTCTGGCAGAGGCGAAGATCAACGCATTCCGGATTCACTCGATGATGAGGTGATCAATCATACAGCGGAATGGTATCATTCAATCATTGCTCATGCGCGAATCAACCTTCCAATCACGGAGAAACCAGCATTGGTTATGGGATTTTCACAAGGTGGATTTTTCTCAACAGTATTGCTGACGCGATATCCCGAAACATTCTCATCAGCAATCACCATGTGCGGCAGTCAATATCCATCCGGCAAGGTGATAGAGCATCTCAAGAATGCGAAGGCATTCAATCGAGATATGTTGATAGTTCATGGAAAGCAGGATACAACTGTGCCTTTTGCAGTTGCAGAACAATTGGCTGATGCACTCAAACAGGCAGAGGTGAACTATTCTTTTGTGTCATTTGAAGGGGGGCATTGGCCGAGTGCCGATGTACTCGATGACATTCTATCATGGGTGAAATCACATTAAACCAATCCACTGCGCTTTCTGAAAAACCACTCTATTGCAAAAGCAGTGATGGCTATCATCAGAAGCCACACATTATTCCATAAAGCAAGTTCGGTTTCTTTCACGATTGAAGTTTGGGTGAATCGCG
>SXZI01000207.1 GCA_005788035.1 Bacteroidota bacterium | reverse complement strand
GGGCATATTGGTCAATGCTTTCATGCAATGTGCTTTCACCTCAAATTTATTGGTTTAAAAAAGCAAGAAGAAATATTCCTTTGATGTTCATCATTTCAATATTTGTGAATATCGGAATGTGGTTTGAGCGATTTACGATTATTTCTACATCCCTTCATCATGATTTTCTTCCTTCAAGTTGGAGTTATTATACTCCTACCTATGTGGAGATTGGAATATTCGTTGGAACAATCGGTCTATTCTTGACTTTGTTCTTATTGTTCTCCAAATATTTGCCTGTAATTGCAATTTCAGAAATCAAAGGTGTTATGCCAGGATCGCAGCCAACTCATCATGGTGATGAGCATCATTAATCTTCGTCCATCAGAAAGTTAGAGATCATACAATGAGTGAAAAGAAAACAGTAGCAGTACTCGGCAACTTTACAGATCCCAACAAGATCATGGATGCGGCTGCCAAAGTTCATCAAAGCGGGTATACAGATTTCGACATCTATACTCCTTATCCTGTTCATGGCCTCGATAAGGCAATGGGAGTAAAAAGGACCATTCTACCATATATATCTTTTGGTGGTGGAATATTTGGTTTGTCCAATGCAGTATTCCTTATTTGGTGGACAGGATCAGTTGACTATAAATTGAATATTGGTGGTAAGCCATTGTTTGCCTTTCAGTTTAGTATACCGGTGATGTTCGAGTTGACTGTTCTTCTAACGGCACTCGCAACATTCTTCGGTTTGTGGTTCTTGTGTGGTTTGCCAAAATGGTATTCGGACTTACAAGATGATGCTGGTTTTCAAAGAGCGGTTGATGATACATTCGTTCTAAGTATCTTTTCTTCCGACAGTCGATTTTCACTTGAAACCACTGAAAAATTTATGAATGAACTCGGCGCAGACAATGTTCGCCGAATTGAAGCTTAAGAGGATCTGCAAACAATGGAACAGAAAAACAACACTAAAAGTTTTGGATTCTATCTCAAGATTGTGATTGGTTTGGGTATTGCGGGCTTTGTTGTCGGTGTGCTCAGCGGTTCAATCACATGGTTTTCAGAAGATCCTCCGATCATGATTATCAATGACATGGACGATCAATTCAAAGTGAAACCACAAGTTGGATCTTCATATTACACGGATAGAAAAAGCGGTAGAGATCCATTGCCTAATACCGTGCCAATAGAAGGCGCTTCATATCCTTTGGATAAACCTGATTTTGATAAAGCTGATTCAGTAGTCGGATCAAATCCTCTTGATATATCCACCCCTGAAAAGAGACAATATGTCTTGTCAAGAGGGAAGAATCGCTATGAAGCATTTTGTACACCTTGCCATAATTATGATGGACAAGGGAATGGTTCAGTCGTAAAACGTGGCTTCCAAAATCCGCCAAATCTTCGTGATTCGGTTACCAAAGCTAAAACTGATGCTCATATTTATCATATCATATCTGCCGGACAGAATATCATGAATGGTTATGGTGATAAAATAAAACCTCATGATCGTTGGAGTATCGTTCATTATGTTCGAGAAATGCAAAAGCTCGGCGTAGTGAAATAATCAATTGAACTTTAGAAGACTTATAAGCCCATAGAGGAATTATGAACCCCGTCAATCTTAGTGGTAGTGCTTTTCAAGGAAATGTTAACAGATCAGCCCTTATTTGTATAGGTGTAGGTATGGTGCTTGCCATAGCAGGTATTGCACTGAATAATGCGGCAATGCTACCAGCCTATCTTGTTGGAGCAATGTATGTGATTGGTATAAGCGTCACTGCTCTGTTCTTTTCTGCATTACAATTCTTGGTACGCGCAGGTTGGAGCGCTTCATTACGCAGAATCCCCGAAATGATGGGTTGGTTTGCACAATTTGCCATTATCATTTTGTTGCCAATTCTCATTTTTCGAAATAGTTTCTTCCATGGTATAGAGGATATTCCATCCAAAGCTCCATATACAAATACACCCTTTTTCATCGTAAGAGCAGTAGGGTATTGTCTTTTTTGGTTTTGGATGCACAGATATATTGTAGGGAATTCCATCAAGCAGGATTCATTAGAAGGTGATTATACCCCAACAGTAAAAAATTACAAAAGAAGCGCCCCATTTGTGTTGGGTTATGCATTGACGATTACATTCGCTGCTTTCGACTTAATGATGGCATTAGAGCCGCATTGGTTCAGTACAATTTTTGGACTTTATTATTTTGCCGGTAATTTTGTCTCAACTCTTTCATTGCTCGCATTATTGCTTATGTCGGTAATGAATACAGGTGAGTTGAAAGGCTATGTTACCAAAGAGCATATGCATGATCTTGGAAAATTGATGTTTGCCTTTACCATATTCTGGACTTATATCCATTTTTCTCAGTATTTCTTGATTTGGTATAGCAATCTTCCTGAAGAAACATTTTACTATATAGACAGAACTAAAGATGGCTGGCAACTGCTAGGTTGGAGCACACTATTGCTTCACTTTATTGTTCCATTTGCATTGCTACTGCGTCAAGATGTAAAACGTAATCAGCTTGTTCTGAAATTGGCTGCATTTATTTTGTTATTTGCACATTTCATCGATCTTTCTTGGATTATTATTCCCGGATTCAGGCATCATGGAATACATCACTTTGATGTTATGGCTCTCGTAGCAGCAGCTGGAGTAGTATTGTTCTTCATGGGTCTACTATTATTCTTTACTGCAAAACGTATGAATAAGGTCAGTGGCTTAGCACACAATGATCCATATTTATCAGAATCCATGGAATATTTCTCCTAATCCTCATCTTTATCAGGTTTAAGGTGTGCCATTTGGTGCACCTTTTTTTTTCTTATGAACTATCAGTACATCATAATATTACTTCTGCTATTATTAAACTCCTGTGCCGATGAAGTACTGGTTCAGAAACAGTGTAATAATCTTACATCAATACGATATATGGTATTGTGTGAGGGAATGTATGGATATGACAATGCTACATTATGGGGAATCAATGATGCCCAATCCTTTGAGTTTTTTTCATGTAAAAACAATAGAAGAGTAGGTGATACAGCAAATGATTTGCTTGCTATCAATGATTCAACATTTATCATTATTGTTTCCACAAGTAATGAGATCATGAAGATTAATAGGGAAGGAACAATACTTGCTTCCTATCAAGTACGGGGTGGTGGTCATTTTTTAAAGCAGGCCTGCATATTGAATGATTCACACATTGCAATCACAGATTTATTTGCAGATAAGGTCTATACGATTAATCATTATTCAATGACATTGGATTCATTGCCAATTAAAGGACTTTGTGCTCCAGATGGAATAGCATATGGTAATGGCATTATTGCTATATGTAATTCAGGTTATGGGATTTTTCGGAAGAATGAACAGAATGCATCTACTATAACATTTTATAATCTAGAAAATGGTTCAGTAGTATATCGTCCAACCGGTATCAACCCGCAACATCTTATCTATATCCCATCCTCTAAGCATTGGCTGATACAATATGCACATCTTACAACTCAACCGGATTCACTCGGTGGCTTACAACTTTACGACAAAGCATTCAATCACATAGGTGGTATTCGTGGAATGTATATCGGCAAGCCAACTTTGTTTAATGATGTATATCACGCTTTGAATGGTAAAATGATTGTGAAGTTAACCCCTAACTTTGATGATATGGATACAGTGCTTATAAACCAAACCACTGATCAGTGGTATCGCATTGGGTCAGTTGGTAATCAGATGTATATTTGCAATGCACGAAATTATACGTTGCCGGGTTCAGTTTCATTCT
>SXZI01000206.1 GCA_005788035.1 Bacteroidota bacterium | reverse complement strand
CGATTTATTCATGGCACCGAACAAAAGCAATAATAACCGCTTTTGTATCTTTGCAATCATTCAAACAATGGAAATTCCATGTCTTTACGATTATTAAGCATACTCATTTCTTTGGCTTCTTTGTGTTCACTCCATGCATCAACACACGATGAATTGATGCGTGCCATGCGCGATGAAGCAAAGAGAGCTCTCGCTGAATTGCATGTGGAATCATTGCAAAAGCCCTATTATGTCGAATATCTCTTGACTATTAAGAACACAGAATCAGTCAAGGCCACATGGGGTGGTACAGTGAATACCAAAAAAGGAATGTTGGCTGTTTTGACTGTAGGCATCCGAGTTGGAAATCCCACCTTTGACAATACAAACTTTTTCGATGTGAGTTTGGGATTTTTTGGAAGCGGAGACGATGAAGAATCATTCAAGAATAGGCGCATTCCTATTGAGCTGGATTATCCCACACTGCGCAGAGAATTATGGCTCGCAACAGATGCATGCTATAAACAATCGGCAGAACTGCATGCAAAAAAAGAAGCAGCAATCAAGAATAGATTGCGTACTGATACCACACATGATTTCAATCCACTCGGACCTGCGCAGTTACGTGATGTTTCCGATCATGGTATATTCAACATTGAACAGGCGGAATCATTGGTTCAAGAATTATCCTCGCACTTGAGAAATTCACGTGTCATTTCCTCAAGCTCAGTCAGTATGGAGCATCTTCCCGAAACCTTGCTCTATGTCAATACTGAAGGTAGAGAATACATCAAAACAAAACACATGATCGGCATCGAAGTCATAGCCTCCGGGCAATGTCAAGATGGAATGCCTATTGCAGAAACCTATACTTCATATGCCCGTACCTATGCCGAGCTACCCGCCAAAGATTCATTGATAAAGGCAGTGAAAACTCTCGCAACATCATTCGAAGCAGTCTATGCTGCCCAAAGATTATCCGATCCATATTCCGGTCCGATCATTATGGAAGGTCAAGCTGCGCATGAAATTATTGCACAAATCTTCGCGCCGCAATGCATTGTGCAAAGACCCCCGCTCACTGACAGAGGTGTGCAGGATAATGACAGATTCACAGCTTTCCAAAATAAAATTGGTGGAAGGGTATTGCCTGAATTTCTTTCCATGATTGATAATCCGAATTTGCAAAAGGTTGATGAAACTTCATTGGTCGGACATTATTCAATCGATGATGAAGGAATACCAGCGCAAATGGTGAATGTTGTTGAGAAAGGTTATTTGAAAACGCTATTATCCGGAAGAATTCCAACAAAACGCATTCGTTCAAGTAATGGGCATTCGCGTGGTGGCGCACCCATTTATGGCATAATGCAAATGATGTGCTTAGATAAGAAAAAGGAAGTCGAAGCAAAAGCGATGAAATCCAAAATGATGTCATTATGCAAAGCAAGAGAATTGCCTTATGGCATAATCATACGCAAGGCCTTGAATCAAAATATTTTATACACCGTTTTATATGAACAAACTTCTGGAGAATATCCCTTCGCTCAAGGTGATTCCAAAATGAGTGTATTGGAAGCATATAAAATCTATCCAGATGGAAAAGAGGAACGTATTCGTGGCGGAGAATTGGCAGGTATTAGTCCGGCATCTTTCAAGGATATTATTCTTGTAGGAAAAAAAAGCAGAGCATATAATTTGCTGGCTTCTTCCGTTGTTTCTTCTTTCATGACCGGTGGGTCTCAATTTATTTCAGCATCAATCATAACGCCTGATTTATTGTTTGAGGATCTTGAATTCAAACCCATTGAGAGTGATTTTCCAAAACCACCCTTGATTGCCTCGCCAATAGAATAATAGTGAACTTTTTATGTGTGGGAGGGGTTATCCTCCCACTGTCATTTCAAATAGGTCGTATCATGTCAACAGTTTCTCTATCATCCATTGCATCCCCAAAAGGTTCTACTCTTCATTGCGCCAATTGGCAAATTGAAGCAGCGTATAGAATGATTCAAAACAATCTGGATCCGGAAGTTGCTGAACATCCCGAACAGCTTATTGTGTATGGCGGATATGGAAAGGCAGCAAGAAATCCCGAATCCTTGTATGCGATTTTGGACTCGCTCCGGTCTATGAGTCCTGACGAAACATTACTTGTTCAGTCAGGCAAGCCCGTTGGGATTGTACCTACACATGAACATGCTCCAAGAGTGATCATTGCCAATTCAAATCTTGTTGGACAATGGGCCAATTGGGAAGAGTTTCGTCGATTGGATGAACTTGGACTCATGATGTATGGTCAAATGACGGCAGGCAGTTGGATCTATATCGGAACGCAAGGAATTGTACAAGGAACATATGAGACATTTGCCGAATGTGCAAGACAGCATTTTGGTGGCGATCTACATGGTCGATTTGTTCTCACTGCAGGATTGGGTGGAATGGGTGGAGCTCAACCACTAGCAGCAACATTCAATGGCGCAGTGGCATTATGCATCGAAATAGATGAATCAAGAATCGATAAACGCATACATGATGGATATTGTGATGTGAAAATGCATGATCTGGATGAGGCCTTGGCACTTGTGCAAGAGTGCATCGAAACAAAAAGAGCCCTGTCCATCGGATTGGTGGGCAATGCGGCAGAAATACTTCCTGAACTTGTAAACAGAAATATCAAACCGGATATCGTTACAGACCAAACCGCTGCCCATGATCCGCTAAACGGATATTATCCTGCAGGTGTATCTAAAGTTGAAGCGGATATGCTTCGTTCATCCGACCCCGTAACATATTTGGACAAAACACATCATTCAATTGGTGAACATGTAAAAGCCATGCTGGCATTTCAGCAAATGGGCTCCGTCGTATTTGATTATGGTAATAATCTCAGAGGTGTTGCAAAAGATAAAGCCGGTGTTCACAATGCATTTGATTTTCCGGGATTTGTTCCTGCTTACATACGTCAATTATTTTGCGATGGTAATGGCCCTTTCCGTTGGGTTGCTCTTTCAGGAGATCCTGATGATATAGCCGTTACAGATCGCGCAATCATGGAATTATTCCCCGAACATCAAGGATTACATCGTTGGATCAAGAATGCTCAATCCAGAATCGGATATCAAGGATTGCCTGCGCGAATCTGCTGGCTCAATTATGGTGAAAGAGCCAAAGCCGGAATCATGTTAAATAATCTGGTTCGAGAAGGCAAGGTTTCTGCACCTATCGTGATTGGAAGAGATCATCTCGATTGCGGTTCAGTGGCTTCACCTTATCGCGAAACAGAAGCAATGCTTGATGGATC
Source organism: Bacteroidota bacterium (assembly GCA_005788035.1). Classification (GTDB taxonomy): domain Bacteria; phylum Bacteroidota; class Ignavibacteria; order Kapaibacteriales; family UBA961; genus UBA961. The sequence goes on along the minus strand of SXZI01000206.1, from coordinate 54 downwards.
CGATGCAATTGCAGATTGGGTCTATCTCAATTTTGCGCTCAATACCCTCGGTGG
>SXZI01000205.1 GCA_005788035.1 Bacteroidota bacterium | reverse complement strand
GCCAATATGACAAGAGCATTGGTGGAACAGGGTAATGAGGTTGATGTATTCTGTCTTACAAAGCAGATACCTGAGTCTGAATTGATTATACAATATCAAGCATATACCGGTGCAGACATCCATTGTATACAGCATGATACGGGAAATTCGTTGAGATCCATCATGTTATCATTGTTTGATGGCACCAATCCATTATATGTGCGGAAACATCGTAGCAAGCTGTTTGAAGAGGCGATCCTGCTGCATTTGCGACAAAACCAAATTGATGGAGTTTTGTGTGATCACAGTGCAATGGCTGAATATGGCGTACAGGTTTCTCGCTCATTTGACATTCCTGTGATAATGCGGATGCATAATATCGAACATGTTATTTGGCAACGATATGCAGAGCGTTTCCACGCACTTGACCCTCGAAGACTCTACATTGGGTCTCAGGCATCAAAGCTGAAACAAAAGGAAATGGAATATGCTTCATCTATGAGTTACTGTGCAATGATAACCTCTCATGATGTGGGCATATTGCAATCTATGAGAAGCAATATCAATGCAATACATATTCCTGTTGGTGTGGATACTAAGACTTTTTATCCTATGGGACAAGATAAGCCCAATCAGAATAGATTGATCCATGCCACAACTTATGATTGGATTCACAATGTGGAAGCAGTCGACTGGTTTATACAAAAAGTACTGCCATCAATTAATGAATCTTACGGCGCCGAATTGCATTTGTTGGGTAAACATATGCCCGAACGATATCAAGACAATTCCACAGCAGGATTGATTGGTCATGGTTTTGTTGAAGACTTGAATGAAATGTTGAACACGGCATGCATGTATATTGCTCCTTTGTTTGTTGGAGCAGGAATTCGCATAAAAATTTTGGAAGCAATGGCCGCTGGATTACCGGTAATTGCAAGTAGTATATCCGCAGAGGGGATTCAAGCCAGTAGGGAAGATGGGCTCATTATTTGTGATGAAGCCGATCAGTTCATCGCAGAAATATCAGCCCTTATCATGAATACAGAGGAAGCGAAAAGACTGGGAGAAAATGCACGTTCCTTCATTTTGGAGAATCATTCATGGGAAAAAAGCGCGCAACAGATGATTGCATTATTCAAAACAGATGTGTGAATATGTACCTTATCCCGATTTTTTGATTAATGCTAATGCTATGCGTAATTCAGCATACTCATATCCATCACCCAACTCCGCCCTGAAGTGCTTCAATAAACCATAAGGCATACGCTTATATAGAGCTCGCATTTGTTCAAGCAAATCTTGGGGGACCAGACTCACACATTCAGACTGATACCCTGAATCAATAAGTTGTTCTATGTGTTTTGCAATCGTACCAATAGTTGCTTGGCGAGATTCAGCAATTCGAAACAATGAATATCCTCGCTCAATGAATGCAAGTGTCGTTTTTACAGTTTGTGATAATTCCACTTCATCATCCACTTGATTGAAAGCAGAGATTGCAGCAATAAAAGAAGCTCCATATTTAAGCGCAATATCTTTGGGGATAGCACATAATGATTGCAACTCTTCCTCATTGCTTGGCCGAGCCTTCATCATGAGCATCAACATAGAATCACTAAAAAATGTATGAATCATCGCATCATTTTTCCCAAATTCAGAACGTGTTTTCTTCAATGTTTTCAGCAAGGTCTCTTGAGGTGTTGAATGAAGTTGTATGGACATTGGGACTACGGGTTCAAGCAATTGAGACTCGCCATCTTTTGTAATGCTAATAATCGGATAGTCACCGGACTTCATGGATACAAATTGGTGAGTTATCAAATCCTCTATGGCTTCTCGTATCATGAATGAAGCATATCCTTTGAGTATGCCAAAGTATTTGGAACGATGGAGTGCATATTTTTTAACATTGTAATCACTCATATTTCCCATGATACTAGAAATGATTGTTTTCTTGCCAAAGTGCCCGTTCAATTCCGCTATATGAGACAATAATGATTGTTTGATTACCAGGTCACGCGTATGAATAGTATCATCAAGTTGGGGCGCATGTTCCTTACATGAGGAGCAAGTACCACATGAAAGCAATGTAGATGATTCATCTCTAAAATAGTCCAATAAGAAGCGTTGTTTACATGTTGGTGTTACCATATACTCAATTACACTATCCAACTTGGAAATAGCATGGAGATGTCGTTTGTTTAATTGTTCAAAATCAATTGATAATTCATCGATCGGAAGCCTTTGTTGCAATAATGTTATTCCTGAATGTTGGGCAGATTGACCAATTTCTATAAGTCCGGCAGCTGAAAATCTAGAAATGGCCTCTGTCACATAGACACTCTGTAGATGATGAACTCGAATCATTTTTTGTATGTCAAAAGGAACTTGCCTCAGCATGGCTTCAGGTCCTATGGTTCGCAACATTGCCATCATGATTCCACGATCATGATCTTGCATACTGATAATTCGCTGTTTTAATTCATCACTTTGAGCAAGTATTCGGATAGTCTTATTGCTTGCATGTCTACCACCATTGGACAACATTCCATTTCGCTCCATGAGCTGAACGATTGTATTTACTTTTAGGGCATGTACTCCACATGCATTTCCAATCTGCTCTAGTGTAAGCAGAATGGGTTGAGTTAAGTACCCATAAGTTGGTGTTTGTCCAAACAAGACATTGTAAACAGAAATGATATCATCTTTCTCAGGATATGTACATGAAATGAAAAAGTCCATCAAATCTCGATCTTTTGGTGAGTACAGAACAATGCAGTCTGCATGGGCGCCATTCCTACCGGCTCTTCCTGATTCTTGATAATAGGCCTCCAATGTAAGCGTAATATCACAATGAATGATACAGTCAACATTTGCCTTGTCTACACCCATCCCAAATGCATTTGTTGCTATGAGAATCGGAGTTTCAGCACCTAGAAATTCATCTTGGACTCTCTGTCTCTGAGCATCGGGTAGGCCGGCATGATATGTAAGCACAGGTATGGACTCTTGTTGTAATGCTTTTGCATATTCTTCAACTCTTCTTCTTGAACCACAATACACGATCAATGCACCTTTTACCTCTTTTGAGCGCTTTTTTATGAAAGTACTAAGCCAACGAACTTTATTATCCGCTTTAACTACTTGATAATGTAAGTTATTACGAAAGAATCCACCAACATGAACAAAAGGGGAGCGTAAGAGCAATTGCTGTGCGATGTCGTGCTGAACTTCAGGAGTTGCAGTAGCCGTAAGCGCAATGATCGGTGCCCTATAGGGTAAATCTTGTAGAGCTGTTGAAATGGCGGTATATGCAGGTCTGAAGTCATGCCCCCATTCTGAAATACAATGTGCTTCATCAACAGCTATGAATGAAAGAGAAATTGAACGTAAGAAAGATATGAATTGGGGGTTTTGGAGCCTTTCCGGGGATATATACAGTAATTTTACATGGCCTTTCTGTACATCGTTTAGTATTTGCTGTTGATCATATTGCGTGATTGTGCTATTGATTAAAGCAGCGGAAATATGCCTCTTTTTTAAAGCATCTACTTGGTCCTTCATAAGTGCTATTAGTGGCGAAATAATTAACGCAGTACCTGGTAATAAGAGGGCAGGAATTTGATAACATAAAGACTTGCCACCACCGGTTGGCATGATGACAAGTGCATCATTTCCATGAACTATTTGTTCAATGATTTCATATTGACCAGGACGAAAACCTTCGAAATCATAATACTGTTTTAATATCGAAATTGCCGAACTATGTAGATTTGATGCGGTCAAAGGGAATTATTCCAAAATTATCTTACTTTACATAATGCAAATTATATTGCATATTTACAAGGGTGAAAATAATCACTATCTATACAATCTACAGCTTTGTTGGAAATACCGTATCACTGCAAAACATCCTGGATTTACCTATAATATTAGTACAATGATGGGTTTCTATATAGCCAAAAGGTTTGCATTGCTCCACGCCCTTTAAGCGTAATTTCACCTCGATTCATGCACGTAAATTCAGGATGGGCTGAAAGCAATTGTTGAAGTTCTTTACTTATATGAATATGATCTGGTTCGCAGGAACTTTCAAGTCTGCTTGCGATATTGACGGTATCACCCCATACATCATATGTAAAGCGCTGTTTTCCGATTACTCCACCAACTACCGGTCCGACATGAATTCCTATTCGCACAGAAAGGGGTTTATCACCTAATTTCCAGTTTTTACTTAGATCCATGACATCGAGAGCAAAAGATGACATATTATATGCATGTTCAGGATCATGATTTGGAATACTTGCAACCGCCATGTAGGCATCTCCAATCGTTTTGATTTTTTCAATTGAATGCTGGGCTGCCAATTGATCTATTTCACTAAATACTTTATTAAGTCCATTTAGTATCAATGTAGGAGTTAATTGACTTGATATCTCTGTGAATTCGACAATATCCATGAAAAATACTGAAACTGATTCCGCAGCTTCCGCTATCAAAGATTGTCCAGCAACAATTTTAGCAGCAATCTGAGATGGGAGAATAGCATGCAATAGTTTTTCCTGTTCTTGATACTTTACTTGTTGCAATTTTCGATCATGATCTTCCCTTTCTTTTTGTTGCATGAATTCAAAGGCTTGTATTTTAGATTGAACATCTGCATTAATTACTTCTTGTTGTAATGAATGAAATTCTTTGTAGATCTTAGAATGTTCCTTCCAACGCTCTTGTTTCTCAAGCATTTCTGCATAGTCTTCCAAAGCTTGAAAAGCATAATCTTTAATTTCAAGCTCTTTGAATGTATCTATAGCTTTAAGAATATACTCTTCAGCCAATGATTCATTATGAAATGGAGATGACTGTGAAAAGTGGAGACGAGCATAGACTTTATATAATAATCCTCTGATCGGATCTTTGCTTTTGTCCTTCAGATATTCTAATGACTTATTCAGACATTCCATAGATTGCAGATATAAATCGATTTGAATATATGAAATAGCCAAATCTATATTCGCTTCTGCACACCGGTATGAATCCCCGTGTTCAGTAAATATTTCATGTGCTTCATTCAATAACTGAAGCTTTTCATCAGTATTATCAACAACTTTGGAGAGGAACAATTTTCCTATGGCAACATCATAATTCAGGTTATTTCTTTCTTGCTGGTCAATCCCCTGTTTAAAATACTCTTTCGCTTTTTCTTTATCTCCAAGATTCATATAGCACAAGCCTATATTTACATAGCTATTACCAATCAAATCAAATAACTTATGCTCTTCTCTAATACCCTTTGCAAGCACATGATAATGAAGTTGAAGAGAGTAATTTCCTAGAACACCATATGTTACTCCAATACTTTCATAGCACATGGCCAAACATCTGTAATCATCTAATTGCAGCGCATATTCACCCGCTTTTTCATATTCATAAATCGATACTTGGTATTTGGTTAATGCAAAATTGAGTTCAGCTTTTAAATGATGTAATGAATAGGAATATCGAAGATTAGATATTTCGTATTGGGACAATTTATTATCAAGAAATTCTAAGAACTTATCAATTGCATTTTTGTTCGCGAAATATGTTTCGGCAAAAGTTAGATGATCATAGAATTGTATTCCCG
>SXZI01000204.1 GCA_005788035.1 Bacteroidota bacterium | reverse complement strand
TTTGCACTGCTATTTTGTATGACAAATGCTATTCCATCTGCACCTGAATTCCCTGATTCTGTAATCTGAAATCCAATCTGTATAGAAAAATCACGTGCAACATTTCTCTTTTCTTTCAGCCAAATACCACCACCTTGATTATATGTTGCATCGGTAAGGCGAATGCGCTTATTGAAGAGTTTGGCATTTCCCACAAAATGAAACATTGTGGAATCAGTGAATTCGCTGATATAAAGATCCCCCTGCGCAAAAAGCGAAGTAGATATCACTATCAGTAAGCAGGTATAAATAAGAATTCTATTCATGGGGTGCTTCATGGGGTGCTTCATGGATTGAACATTCGACACAAATTACAAATGAAACAATTAAATTCTTTTCAATTGAATTCTTTTTTGAAAATGAGTATTCGTTCCGGATAGTTAATTGGACCCATAAACGTTTCTATATGGGGCTTTGCATCTAATGTCAATGATATGTCTGTGGAACCGGGATTGGCCAATGCAAATGCCAATTTTGCCATACCCGCATAGCCCCTTTCTTCAAATACGGAGAATAGATTGAATTCGGTGGTAATTGGAATCATGACTGTCTCCCCACCTGCAGGTAATGTGATTGGCCCTTGAATAACCCCGGAAATTGTGGGCACACCATCAATAAGCAATCTCCATTCCATGGAACGAAGCGTCGCTATTCCGTTCATGGATATTCCATTTCCTTGCACGGACTCATTCGGATTTCTGGCTTCAATATTCACGGTTAATGACAGGGGAAGTGATTTGCTTGCAACCCTGTTTGCCAATGCGATTGTCTCACTAACTGAAAAATCCGTGACTTTTGATTTTCCCCTAACATTCACGCCCCCAATCGATACCCCGGACACAGATCCAATGCGAAATTGCACCTCTTTCATCGATGATATATTCTGGAACAATGCACAACCTTGAAAGTACATTATCGAACAAGATATCGACACAAGAATGACTAAGAATCGTTTCATCAATATTACCTCTTGATTACAAAGCGCTGTTTACCTAGTCTTAATATACTTCATTGTCGTGAATTCATTTGATTGCATTGAATTTGCATTGGATAGTGTTAAAAATATGCAATCAATAAACCTGACTTATACAGCATTACTCAGATGAGGCATAGATATCTCGTGATCAATAATTAATCAATAATAATTGGTAAGAATCATGTTCATTTTCGAAAATACGATACTCATACTGGCACTATTGACAAGTTTGACTCTGATATTGTTATTGTTCAATACTGTTCGTAATGCGATCATATTCAATCATGTGCTTCCATGTGAAAATACAGAGAGGCATGTTCCATATGTTAGCGTTCTAATCCCTGCAAGAAACGAGGAGGACATCATTGAAGATTGTATTCGATCACTGTGCAATCAAACATATCTTCAGTATGAAGTCATTGTACTAAACGATCATTCAACTGATGACACAGGAAATATACTTCATAGTCTTTGTGCTGAATATCCTCAGCTCACTGTGATAGATGGAGGCGTACTGCCTAATCATTGGATTGGAAAACCACATGCTTGTCATCAACTTGCGATGCATGCAAAAGGTGACTATCTTCTCTTTACGGATGCCGATACAATTCACGATACAAAAAGCATTGCATCAATGGTACAATTTGCAATCAAACATGATATTGATATGCTGAGCGCGGTTCCAAGACAGGAGCTAAAATTGTTCTGGGAACATGTCGCCGTACCATTCATTCATACATTGTATCTCACCTATCTTCCACATGATTTGATCATGAAAAATCCACATCCTCAATTTGCAGCGGCAAATGGTCAAGCATTATTGTTTAAGAAGGAATCATATCAGCAGATTGGGGGGCACACCTCAGTAGCAAATAGCATTGCAGAGGACATAGATCTGGCCATACGAATCAAGTCATTTGGTATGAGACTATGCCATGCTTCTGCTTCAGAAATTGTTTCATGTAGAATGTATCGTACTTCTCGAGATGTTTTCACCGGTTTCTCAAAGAATGCATTTGCCACAATGCATTATGATATGCATAAGCTACTCTTCTTCGTATCACACCTTTTCATCACTTATGTTTTTCCAATCATTGGATTGTGCATTGGAATATTTCTGAATAACACATCAATCATCCTGTTTAATGGACTATCCATTCTTCTTGCGATGTCCTTACGATTAATTATTGCCATGTATTTTGGATATCCCTTATGGCACTCTTTTTTACATGCATTGACAGCTTCAACTTTTATAGTATTTGCAATCAATTCTGCATTGTGGAGTAAAAAGAAGAATGGAACTGAATGGAAAGGCAGAACATACTCGCTTTCAAAGCAAGCGAAACCAATCATTTCATAATCACAGGAGATTTCAGCTATGAGGACAACGCCTTTTATCGTTCATAGTATCATGTGGCTGGCTTTTCTAATCATTGGATGTATTCAACTTGCCAAAACACAGTTGATTTCAGCTTCAGGTGCTATTGGAATGGGGGTTGTATTTTATAGATATTGTCTGCTACATGTTCAGCAATTTCAATGGCAATGGCTGAAGCCAATATTGATTGTACAGATATGCTGGTCAGTTATTTTGTGGATAATTGCTTTATATGTGCTGTAATTGTGCATCACTGCTGACCCAATGCTTTTTCTATTCTATTGAATAATGCGGATTTTGATATACGCTCTTCAATCGGGAATAAGATGATGATATCTTTCACTCCTTTGATGTCAGCTGATCTAAGAATATCATAATAGGTATGTTCTCTTAATGGAAATATGTCTCCGAATTGTGTTGAAACATGCAGAGACAATTTCATCGCTTGAGGATATCTTTTGCTAAGCGCCTCGAATTCTTCGTGGTGTGCACAAAGATGCAATTGTGCTTTAGGAGAATAATGACGATACTTCATCCCCGGAGATTCAATATTCGTTTCACCTTTCTGCACCAAACCAACTTTCTTCTTGAGCACTGCTTCAATTTGTTCGGCAGAAATCATCCCGGGGCGAAGAATGATTGGATCGGGATACAATTTGATCACAGTGGATTCAATCCCAACGGTGCATTGTCCTCCATCCAGGATTGCATCAATCTTCCCATCCAAGTCTTCCAAAACATGATAGACATTGGTAGGACTTGGCCTGCCAGAGATATTTGCTGAGGGAGCGCATAATGGTCCGCTCAATTTCAATAATTGCAAAGCAATGGGATGATTGGGCATGCGGATGGCTATTGTATCTAGCCCTCCTGTTGCTTCGCGCGGAATTGTTTTCTTTGCAGGAAGGACAATCGTGAGAGGTCCGGGGAAAAAAGCATTCGCCAATTTTCTTGCATCATCCGGAATGTCCTCTGCAAGTAATTCCAATTCATCTATTGAACTCACATGAGCGATCAGTGGATTGTC
>SXZI01000203.1 GCA_005788035.1 Bacteroidota bacterium | reverse complement strand
CATTCCAATTGACGGAAAAGCAATATGCAAAGCTGTTTGTACGGCATCTTGTTTGGGGGCCAAGACGCATGCTATTCCATCTGCAAATTGAGCTTGCGGAATCAAAGGAGGTTGTTCGCCAGGTTTCCATGCACCAAAGCGATCTTCAAGGACAAGCATCATCTGATCAGGATTACAATTTCCCGAAATTGTGAAGAAGGCATCTGTTGCTTGCAATATATCATGGTGAAATGCTCTGCATGATTCTTGATTGATCAGGGCGATGCTTGATGGTATGCCGATTCTTGAATGACCATAAGGATGATTGGTGAACATGCGCGCGCTTGATGCCCTTGAAGCGAGATATTCAGGATCCATGGAATAATGTTCATGTTCGGCAATCATCAATTCTTTTTTCAATGCTACTTCATCCTCGGGAAATCGAGCATCAAACAAACATTCATGCATTAAGTCAACCATGAATTGTACATGCTCAGCCAAACCGATCGAAGAACATTCAAACGAATCCCAAGAGGAAGAAAACCCGAATGAGACACCCAATCTGTCGATCAACATGGATATGTCTTGTGCCGTTTTCGTTGAGGTGCCTGTCAACATCAAACCTGCCACTGCCCTGGCAAGACCCCCTATTTGTTCGTGCACAGCACCAATGCGCATTGTCAATGAAAGTGAAATCAATGCACTTTGGGCATCATGTACAAACAAGACATTCATGCCATTACTTAAAGATCGTTTATCTGTAGTCGGGAATGAAAACGATGGTTTGATTTTTGATATTGGTGGTGTTGACCGATCCATACATACTCCTTAAAGGCAATCTACGGGTTTTGAAAAGAACTAGATTGAATTTTTCGATGATGTGTAACATCTTTGTATCACAAGCGTTAGAACACCAACTTTTGGAGATGTTTCATGCAGAAAAGAGCATATAGAAATACTCAGGATAAAGTCTTGGCAGGTGTCTGTTCAGGGCTTGGGGAATATTTCTCCATTGATCCATTATTTATTCGAATCGTTTTTTTATTGTGCCTCTTTGAGCCACCAATTGCAATCGTTGGATATATCGCATTATGGATAGCATTGCCAAAGAAGCCAATCCAGATGCCGATTATTGGAAATGGTGAGGCGCAAGAACAATCACCCACAACATTTGAACAAAAAGTAGAAGAGATTCAAAGAGAAGCAGAAGTCATTGGCGAAAGATTTGAAAAAACAGCCGAAGAGTTTGGGAAAAATATTGAACACGCAGCTGAACAATTTGAAGAAAACATGAAGAAAGTGATCAATGACAAAAAGATTGAGGTCAATTTCAAGATAGAATCAAAACCGAATAAGGGCAAGGCTATGGGCTTTATTCTGATTACTCTTGGATTGATATTCTTGGCTCACAATTTTCTTCCCGATTTTGATATTGAACGATTCTGGCCGATCATTCTGATTGGAATTGGTTTATCAATTTTGTTTTCAGGAAAAAAGGAGGTGCAATCATGAATCAATTCAGATATCTCTTTGGATTCTTTTTTATTACCATCGGTTCATTGCTCCTAGTTCATAATTTCTATCCATTGTTTGCGCTGGAATCAGTTTGGAGGCTTTGGCCATCGATTTTACTGCTACTCGGTATATCATCTCTCGTAAAACACGTAACAGTCAAAAAATCACTCATGGCCGGAATTGGCGTGATTGCTGCCTTCATTATATTCTCGGATGATGAGAACAAAGGTATAATCATTGAATTAGACAAAGATGAGAAGGTTGCTCAAGTAAGTGACACTATAAGAGTTCCATATGATACAACACTCAGTGATACTTCTTATTTGACAATCTCCTCTGGAGCTACATCAATTGACATTGATATGAATCAGGATACTTCATTAATACTTGTGCAAAGACAATCGGAAGTACTTGAGGATAATACCGAAGTTCAAGGAGGCAATATTGATGAAATTGATAATGGATCAACATTCTCCATTGATCACAAAGTTCGGAATGGCATAAATAGAGTTGACATAGAATTTGGGGGTAATCTCACATTGTTTGGTAATCAGAAATTGAAGAAAACAAAAGTACTGCTTAATCCAAAGGCTTTGTGGAATTTAGATATTGATGGCGGAGCAACTTCCATGAATGCGGACCTTTCTGCTTTACGGATAGCTACTTTGAATCTTCAGGTTGGTGCTTCATCAATTTCACTGAAACTTGGTTCCATTCAAGACACTTCAATATATCATATTGAAGGAGGTGCAGCTAAATTTGTGATCGACATACCTGAAGATGCAGGATGCAGAATAATAAAGGAATCAGGATTGTCCAGACATCATTTTCCAACCTTCATTCAAAAGGCGGACAATATTTTTGAATCCCCAAATTATTCAACATCAAAGAAGAAAATCATCTTGGATTTACAAACCGGCGTGAGTTCAATAACCGTCAAAACATATAAGCAAAATCCTCCCATTATTCCCTTGATTCCCAAAGATAGTAATCCCGGAAATCTACTTCAGAAGCTTGATATCAAGCCGAATAAACAATCAAGGCAACTGTAAACGTGAAACTCCGATGCTTTTTATCGGAGTTTTTTTTTCACGTTTCATTCTCTATGTTGCGTATGATTCATCAGGGGTTCTCATGTACGCTTCATTATTTTCTGCTTCGGTATTCGGCATAGGTGCATTTCGTGTTCACATCGAAACACATCTTGAAAATGCCGTTCCTGTTTTTCTCATGGTAGGCCTTCCGGATTCCGCTGTACGTGAATCCAAGGAACGTGTATCAGCAGCCATCAAAAATTCTCAATTGCCCTTTCCTTTGAAACGTATCACAGTGAACCTTGCACCAGCTGATATACGAAAAGAAGGTAGTGGATTTGATCTTCCTATAGCACTTGGCATCATATCAGCGATGGGGCATATCGATCAAGAAGCATTCGAAGATGCGCTATTCATCGGTGAACTTGCTTTGGATGGCGAGCTTAGACCTATCCATGGCGCATTATCCATCGCATTGATGGCAAAAGAAGATAAGATCAAGCGAATATATCTTCCAAAAGAGAATGCAGAGGAGGCCGGACTTGTGGAAGGCATCGACATCATTCCTTTGATTTCTTTACAAGAAGCCATTGCAGTTCTCAACAAAGAGGTTTCGATTGAGCCCCATCAGTCAGAAATTGAAGGGCTATTCACGAAAAGACTTGAGCAGGGAATTGACTTGTCTGACATCAAGGGTCAGGAACAAGTAAAGAGAGCGCTGGAAGTCTCGGCTGCCGGCGGACATAACTTGATAATGGTTGGACCACCAGGCAGCGGAAAAACAATGATAGCAAAAAGATTGCCCGGAATTTTGCCACCAATGACGATGGAAGAAGCTTTGGAGACAACGAAGATTCATTCTGTTGCGGGACAATTGCCAAAAGGAATTCCACTTGTCACAATGCGTCCCTTTAGAAGCCCTCACCATACCATTTCCGATGCAGCACTCGTTGGTGGAGGAATGGGCGTGATCAAAGCGGGTGAAATATCACTTGCGCATCATGGTGTTTTATTTCTCGATGAATTGCCCGAGTTTGCAAGAAATGTTTTGGAGGTGTTACGACAGCCACTTGAAGATAGATCCATATCCATTTCACGAACAAAAATGAGCGTGGAATATCCTGCTAATTTCATGCTTTTATGCTCAATGAATCCTTGTCCATGCGGACATTTCGGAAATCCACATCAACAATGCACATGCAGCACTCAACAAATTCAGCGATATATGGGTAGAATCTCGGGTCCTTTGCTAGATCGTATAGACATACACGTAGATGTACCGGCAGTTCGATACAGGGATATATCCGATGCAAGAAAAGGTGAATCGACGCAAGAAGTAAGGGATAGAGTTATTCTTGCTCGTGAAAAACAAAGACTGCGTTTTTCAGAAAGAAAGGATCTCTTCAAAAATGCAGACATGCTCAGTGCGGACATTCGACATTGGTGTGTGTTGAATGAATCGTCATCAGAATTGCTAAATAAGGCGATGAACTCTTTGGGTTTGTCAGCAAGAGCTTATGACCGTATTCTAAAAGTTTCTAGAACGATTGCAGATCTCGCAGATTCAGAACAAATTCAGGTTGACCATGTCAGTGAAGCGGTGCATTATCGAAGCTTGGACAGACAGTTTTGGAATGGCTGAATCAATTGTCGATTCTGGTGTCAACTATCACATCCACAGTTCTTGTATACAATCTGCCTTCGGGATATCGTTCGTCGTATAATGCACTATTTCCTTTGCCAAGAACTATTGCCTTGTTTTTCACTTGCAATGCTTTTGCCGTTGCATCTGCTCTTTCTTGAGCCAAACGTTGATTTGCATCTGCATCACCCAAACGGTCGGTGAATCCAGTAATTGAAATGTTCGAATTGGGTTTCACAAATCCTTTGATGAATTCTATGATTTGTGCATTACCTTCGGTGATTTCGCTTGAACGAACATCAAATAATACAAGTGAGAATGTATTCACTTCTCGATCTTGCACGCGATTGATTTTTTTCTTGTGTAATGTGACTTGTTCGATGGGAATCATTCCTTGTATTTCAGCCGAATCCTGAAGTGAAGTTCTTGCTTTGAATGCATACACGATTGCGGAATCAGTTGCCAATCCTTCACTCATTTCTTCGCCAATATGCCAATCGATGAAAGCCGGTACTTTTTCTTCTCCCGTGAATCTTCGAAGTTCTTTGTCTTGTTGTCCGGCAATCAATTGCCATGTTGATACGGAGTCAGTCTCCACTTGAGGCCTGAAACGTACAATCGGTGGATTCATCGTGCGAACTGTATCCAAAGTGATGATTGGTGAAATGATATATGGTTCATTTGATGTGATTTCCACTCTTCGATTTTCTTGAGCTCCCATGATTGTTTGAGTATTTGCATGTTTTTCCGGAAGATTACGATTCTTGATTGTGATTCTGTTGCTCGAAACATTCCATACTTTTTCTAAATATGCCTTTACTGATTCTGCTCTTCTCATTGATAATGCCATGTCCCCTTTTTCTTTTTGGATATCAGCATTACATCCTGTGAGCGTAATGATTGATGCGGGTTTTTCAATCATGCGTTTACCAATGATGTTCAATATATGCAGATAGGTTTCCACATGATTTGGGGTGTGAATGAAATCTATGTCAAACATCGGGGTATCAGTTGCATCAAGCCGAGCATACCGAGCTGGTATCTTATCTTCCCCTTCTTCAAAGAAGACGAAATTTAAAAGTGGGGTCATTGTCAATGAGGAATATTCTTCAATCACGATATTAACAATGTTCTCCTCTTTAGACTGTTCATTCACACTGAATGCAGCAAGCTTGGCTTTGAGTCTTTTTGGAATATATGGCTTGTTTGTATCAATTTCGATTATTGGTAGTGGTGTGATTGGAATTTCTACTAATCGCGCCGGTGTAAAGGCAGTATACGAAAGCATGATTCCGGCACGTAATGCACTCATAGAAAGTGATTCATCGGAGTTAGAAAATTCTATGAGTTGATTCAATATGTGCATATATGATATTTCTGGAGTCAATGTAAATGACTCGCTAAGTTTCATATCATAACAAAGTCCGATTATTGGTCCATATACAAGCGAAGTAGGAGTGAAATTCACTTTGCGATCATTTCTGATGGTGCTTTTGGTATCTGAGAACACAACTCCTTTGGGTTGTATCAATTCTTCTCTTCCTGTAGCTTCTCCATTTGATTGTAATCGCAAGGTAAATCCACCTCGAATTCCAAAGCCTGATTCAAATGGTTTCCAAGCAAGTAAAGGTGTGAATCCTAAAGAAGGTATTGTCCATGACATCATGAATGCTGATTGCGCCTCCACGATATCAAATCCTGATCCATTGAATGACAATGCATTTCCGATTGTATTCACTGCAGATAATTCGCCACGGGATTGAACATATTCTACTTGCATATCCAATCCAAATGATGCCGTAATTGCATATCGAATTGATCCACCGAAAAATGGATCCATTGAAGTGGAGGATCCATCAAATCCTTTGCAGCAATTATATAGACCGGGCAAAGATTGAAATGTACCCGTGAAGTGTGTTCTTTGCATTCCTCCAAGGAGTCCGACTGACCAAGGAGACCTGTCAAATTGAGCTTGCAATTGCGCACTGATCATCATCATCAATGCAAGAAATGTCCACATTCCATTCATGATGATGTCCTATCGAATAATGATGCACTGTTGAGAATCTCTACCATATCTTGATTGCAGAATGAGTCTATACATTCCTGCCGGCCAATCACCTTCATAGATGAATGATTCATGTTCCGGCATGGATACATTGTGTGATTGTTCTTTCCAGATTTTTTTATCAATGACGCTACCGGTAGCATCAAACAATGTAAGAGTCACTTCTTCACCATGGAAACGTATTGCATGAACAGTGAACACATCTTGTGCAGGAACTGGTTGTATTGATTGTAAAAAAGGCATGCCGGAGAAATCCAATAATCTCACCGAAGAATCAGAGAGCTTACATAAAGAATCCAATTCGAATATTCCTTTGGTTGAATTTGACAGTAATCTCGAGCATGACCAATTCAATGAATCAACGGTTATTGTTGTCACTCCGGGATCACCCATGATTGCAGCACCAGTCAATTTGAGCAAGGTATCCCCGGATTTCAATGTAGGTGCATTGTCAATCACTATATGCAAAGTTCTCAAACGACCATCCACTGTGTTTTTTATGATTCTTCCCTGACTTATCGTTGGAGTTGGATCAAAAACCCAAGGATCATAGTGAATTTGCATCGTGATTGAGCGCGGAGGACAACTAAGTGAATCGGGATATCTCTCTATGATGATTGGAATTACCGCCTTCTTTTCCAAGGGATGCGCTTTCACATTTGGTATGCTGAGAGCAACAGGTGTAAATGCATTGTCATATTCAACCGTCACACCTTTGGTAACTGCGCATCCATTTGCATCAATCGCAGTAAGCACATATTCTCTGCTTCTTGTGGGAATGCACAATGTTCTGGGAGAGGTACTGTCTTGCAACTCAAGAGGCTTTAATCCGTCAAGATCGCGCCATGCATATACATACGAAGGTTTACCTCCATTGGCTTCTCCTCCTATGATGAGTGAATCGCATGGGCAAGCAAAAACGCGTTCCGGAAATGTTAATTCGGGTCCATTTACTTTTATTGATTTCTCTGTAGAAATCGAACAACCCGCAGAATCGATGATTGTGCAACCAAGAATAAAATCGGTATCGAATCCGGCAATCTTGAATGATGTATCAGAAAATTGAATTGGCTTATTATTTATACTCCAGATCAATGTATATGGAGGAGTACCAACTGATGCAAGAATATTCGCTGTGACTGATCCACCCTTACACATTAGGGAATCAACATCCATAGCAACCTTCAATTGAGGACGAACATTGATTACCATAAATGCTGTTGTTGACTTACCTCCATCATCAGTCACAGTCAAAGAATATACTGTTGTTGTATCAGGTGAAAAACGTGGATTGTGAATCGTTGGATTATCCACGCCTGCGGAAGGACTCCACTGATATCTAAAAGGAGGTTTTCCGCATGTAGCAATGTCGCCACGTGGTGGAGTGACATCTCCGTAGCATATTGTTGTATCAGAAGCTGGTCTTGGATTGGGGACCGGTTCAACACATACTGAAATAGTATCGAAGACAGAACACCCTTTTGAGTCTTTGACATTTACAGTATACAGGGTATTTATCAATGGGCTCGTAGTAAGGGTTTGTATTGAGCTTTGAATATTGTTGGGAATCCATTCATATGTATATGGTGGAGAACCTCCCGATACCTGAACATTGAATGTGACGCTATCGCCGCGACAAATGCAATATGGTTTGGAGTCTGTTCTCTGTATCGCCAGTGACATCGATTGTTCTGTACTAAATGTTATGGTATCCAATCCCATGCATCCCGAAGATGTATACACCATCAATGTATATGTCATGGAAAATGTACTGTCAGGAAATGTCACCAATGGACGCGGATCATTCGGATTGCTCAAAAATGTTGATGGTGTCCATTCATACCGTAATGTGTCACTCGGGTCGGCAATCACCGTTGGCGAAAGTCGAAAAGGTGAGATTGGGCTGCATAAGAATTGCGATCTTCCAGCATCTACCTTCGGACACGGATTCAATGTATAGAATACGGTATCGCTTCTTGTTATATTTTGTCCATCAGTGACCGTTAATACATATCCAAATTGCTTTTTGAATGGTGGATTTTCATTTACTTTCACGGTAACTGGTACTGTATTCAATGCACTGAGTGCTGAAAGCGGCGCATTTCCAAGTGCAGACCAACTATATGTGAAAGGTATAACTCCGCATCGAGCAGGAATGCCGATTTCTCCTCCCTTCTGATCACACACACATTCTGTGACATCTTGCCCAGCATTTGCATCAGGAATCAATCGCACATCAACGAATATTGTATCCTTATCCATGCATCCATTTGCATCGGTTACCATCAATTCATATTTGCCCGGCATTGTAGGATAAATCAAGGTACTTGCTTGCATGGCATTCACAATATTGGCATTGCCTGATGATATTCTTCGCCATTGATATTGATATGGCGATGTTCCGCCCAGAACAGTTGCCTTATTGCCTATCTGTATTGTATCACCGATGCATAATACTCGAGCATCATCACCGGCATTGAGTGTAGGTGAATCAACGATTCGAATTGCATAGGTATATGTTGCAGAGCAACCAATGGCATCTGTAACATTCAAGACATATTCATGAATGCCGGGATCGCTTCTTTTTACGGTCAGTGTCGGGCCGAACACCGATCCTATGACACCATCTATTGGTGCCCAACGATAGGTCAATGATCCCGAACTACTGTTGATTGTTGGTGTGATTCGCACAATGTCATCATTGCACGCTTGAATCGTTGATTGCGATTGAATGATGGGAGCCGGTCTGACAGTCAATGTCATTGTATCACGCTTTTCACATCCAAGAGCATCTTTTACAAACACGGAAAATCTATATGTGC
Source organism: Bacteroidota bacterium (assembly GCA_005788035.1). Classification (GTDB taxonomy): domain Bacteria; phylum Bacteroidota; class Ignavibacteria; order Kapaibacteriales; family UBA961; genus UBA961. The sequence goes on along the minus strand of SXZI01000203.1, from coordinate 1,263 downwards.
CCACGGGCATTGCTTTTGTTAGCAATGTAGCACTATCGCTTTTTCCTTCAATGTGATTTCCATCCAGTGAAGACCAGAGATATGTGAGCGTCCCCTGCGCTCCCTGAACAGTTGCCGGAATACGTACAGCTGTTTGCGCACAAATAATGGAATCTTTCATGACAATAGCGAGTGGATTATCAACTTTTACTGTTGTATTCAGCGTATCAACCAATATTCCGGAGGAACGCCGAATGATTAATTGTACAGGATATGTTCCACTAATTGGTCTTGAAAATTGAATGATTTTTCCTGTTTTGGTTTCACCGGGTAGATTCCATGTCCATGAAGTGACATTTGCGGAATCTGACGTATAACCAATGAGTGTTGCGAATTGATTCGGACATAATGTACCGGCCGGACTAAGTCCTTCAACACTGATTCTGGAATTGCTTTTATGTCCGAAGGATACAATATCATGATTTGCAAATGCCCCACCGGTCGAAGAAGTAAATCCAAGCCATGCTGTCTGATTATCTAAATCAAGGAGTGAATCCAATTTTACATAAGCAGTGATTTTCGGTGTATTGAATTCATCTAAATACACTTTCATAATATTGTTCACATAATCAATGCGCATGACATGCACCGAGCCGTCTTCGAGGATTGGAATATTTCTGGATGTCCCCAATGTGATTACATGATCAGGACTATTGGGATTATTTCCTCTAGTTTGTATACCTATATGATTATCATTAGGATCTAGGTATTCAGAATTAGGATATGTATCAAATTCTATTGCAAGACTATTAGGTATTGTCATATATCCAATACCTCCACCGAATACACCAATGGCATTTGCACTGCTATTTTGTATGACAAATGCTATTCCATCTGCACCTGAATTCCCTGATTCTGTAATCTGAAATCCAATCTGTATAGAAAAATCACGTGCAACATTTCTCTTCTCTTTCAGCCAAATACCACCACCTTGATTATATGTTGCATCGGTAAGGCGAATGCGCTTATTGAAGAGTTTGGCATTTCCCACAAAATGGAACATTGTGGAATCAGTGAATTCGCTGATATACAGATCCCCCTGCGCAAAAAGCGAAGTAGATATCACTATCAGTAAGCAGGTATAAATAAGAATTCTATTCATGGGGTGCTTCATGGATTGAACATTCGACATAAATTACAAATGAAACAATTATATTCATTTCAATTGAATTCTTTTTTGAAAATGAGTATTCGTTCCGGATAGTTAATTGGACCCATAAACGT
>SXZI01000202.1 GCA_005788035.1 Bacteroidota bacterium | reverse complement strand
TCCAAACAGCAAGGTAGACGGATCAAAAGGTTTGGGGTTCGAATCCCTACGGGTGCGCTTCACAGATTTACACATTACATCTCAACAGAATATTTATGCTGAATCAAGCGAAAAAAGCAGAGATCACCAAGCAATATGGTGGAAGCGAAAAGAATACAGGTCTTCCTGAAGTTCAGATTGCTTTATTGACGGAAAACATTTCCGTATTGGCAAAGCATCTTGAGCAACACAAGAAAGATTATCATAGCCGTCGTGGTCTCATGCAAATGGTTAGCAAAAGAAAGAAACTTCTGAATTATTTGATGCGTAGTGACATCACTCGATATCGCGCAATCATCAGTGCCTTGTCGATCAGAAAGTAACCTTAAGGGCGCTCTTAGCGCCCTTTTTTGTTTATTTTGACATTGTTGAAATTTAATCCAAACATGGGGACTTCATCAACGTGGGCATGCCGCTCTGAGTGCAGGAAGGAATCTCTGAAGATTTCATCCTCCGCTCAGACTTCTGCCTCCAAGTAAAGTCCGTCCATGAATGTTTCAAGTGCTATCAAAAGGATAATTATGGCACAACATTCAGTTTCCCTTATGCTCAATGGCAGGGAATACACAATCGAAACCGGTCGTTTTGCAAAATTGGCCAATGGTGCCGTCATGGTCCGCTATGGTGATACGATGGTGCTTGTTACGGCTTGTGCATCACAAGATGCCAGACCCGACATTGACTTTTTACCATTAACTGTTGAATATCGCGAGAAAGCGGCAGCAGCCGGTAAAATCCCCGGTGGATTCTTCAAACGCGAAGGTAAGCCAAGCGAGAAAGAGGTATTGTCTGCACGTTTGATTGACCGACCAGCCAGACCACTTTTCCCCAAGGGCTGGAAATATGAAACACAATTAGTGGCTTCGATCTATTCATCTGAATCAGAGATTGATTCAGATACATTAGCCGCAGTTGGCGCATCAGCAGCATTGGTCATTTCCGATATTCCTTTTAATGGACCATATTCAGAAGTAATGGTTGGCCGTGTGAATGGTGAATATATCTGTAATCCAACAATGAGTCAATTATTGGAATCGGATATTGAAATCACTGTTGCTGGTACAGATGAAGCCATCATGATGGTGGAAGGAAGTTCGAAAGAAATATCCGAAGAAGATTTCATTGCTGCTCTTGAATTTGCTCATGCAACAATCAAGCAATTGAATGCATTGCAATTGAAATTGCGCGAACTTGCCGGAAAAACAAAGAAAGAATTTGAAGTGCTTGAAGATGATGAAGCATTGCTATTGGCAGTGAAAGCGATAGCGGCACCACTCATTAAAGAACAAATCAGAAAAAATTCAATCAAAGAACAAAGAATAGAATTTGCAAAATCTTTGCGCGAAACCGTACTCAATGCATTGCAAGAAGCCGAACCGATTGATGACGCTGCAATGCTTGATGCAAGAACCAAAAAAGTGAAGGGGTATATCTCCAAGATTGAAAAGCACGAAATGCGTCGCATGATCATTGAAGACAAGCGTCGTTTGGATGGAAGAACCACAACAGACATTCGTTCCATCGATTGTCTTCCCGGCTTGCTTCCAAGAACACATGGATCAGCATTGTTCACTCGTGGTGAAACGCAAAGTTTGACAACAGTCACACTTGGCACGAAGAGCGATGAACAAATGATTGATGGCTTATTCGAAACAGAATATCGCCGTTTCATGCTCCATTATAACTTCCCTCCTTTCTCAACCGGTGAAGCTGGACGTATGACTGGCACAAGCCGTAGAGAGATTGGTCATGGAAAACTTGCTGAGCGCGCACTCAAAGTGATGATGCCCGGTGATGAAGATTTCCCCTATGTTGTTCGCATTGTGTCCGATATTCTTGAATCCAATGGGTCATCTTCCATGGCAACAGTATGCGCCGGAAGTTTGGCACTCATGGATGCAGGTGTACCTGTGAAAAAAGCAGTTGCAGGGATTGCGATGGGACTGATCATGGAAGAAGATGATTCCGCAATTTTGAGTGATATTCTTGGTGATGAAGATTTTCTTGGTGACATGGACTTTAAAGTAGCAGGTACAGTTGACGGAATCACAGCTTGCCAAATGGATATCAAGATCGGCGGATTGTCAACAGAGCTCATGCGCAGAGCACTCGATCAAGCGCGTCATGGTCGCTTACATATCTTAGGTATCATGAATGAAGCATTGTCTGAACATCGTTCAGATCTCTCACAATATGCTCCAAGACTTACAACAATCATGATTCCTCAAGATATGATTGGAACAGTCATCGGTCCTGGTGGTGATACCATTCGTGGTATGCAGAGAGAATTCGGTGTTGAAATCACCATCGAAGATGATGGATCTTGTATCATTGCAGCTACAAATCAAGAAGCTGCTCAGCAAACCATTGCTCGCATCAAAGAATTGACAAGTCCACCGGAAGTAGGCAAGGTTTATACGGCGACTGTGAAAGATGTACGCGAAGGACTCGGTGCAATTGTTGAATTCATGCCCAAGACAAAAGGTCTCTTGCATATTTCACAAATCAGCTATGAATATTTCCAAAATGTAAGTGATGTCTTGAAAGTAGGACAACAAATTGATGTCAAACTTCTCGAGATTCAATCGGACGGAAAATTCAGATTGAGTCATAAAGTTCTCCTTACTCCACCAGAGGGCTATGTGGAACCACAAAGACCTGAGCGTCCTCGAAGAGATGATCGTGGTGGTCGAGGCGGATATGACAGAGATCGTGGTGGCCGTGGTGGTTATGATAGAGATCGAGGTCCACGCCGCGATGATCGCCCCCGTGATGATCGTCCACGCGAAGAGCGTCCAAGAGATGAACGCCCTCGTGATGATAGACAATTTGAAGACTAAACAACAATCCCCTTGCTCGAAAAAGCAAGGGGATTTTTTTTAGAAAAGTCACAATATTCAAAACTCTAAAGCTTCGTATATTCGCATATACAAATGGGATTTATTGGGTAAATATATGTCAACACTCCTTATCATTTTCGGGACATTGCTTTCGAGCATCATCACGATTCTCAGCATTTATTTCATCATGCCCTTTCCGGGTAGCCAAAAGGCCGAAACTATACATATTGCCTATGCCATACATCAAGCATATTGGTATGTGTTATTACCCTTGCTCGGATTTGCCATTTATGGATATGCTCGTTTGTATTTAGAACATGCCAGTTGGTTGAGAAGAGTAGTATTGGCAATTCCCTTCTTGATCATTGGTGCAATCATGTATATGGCTGATCGCGTCATGAGTGCAGATGCCATGTTCTTACAACCCAGATCTATTGTACATGTCGCAGTGAGTGATCCCGTATTAGATTCATCAATGATTGTCATTGGAACAGAAATCAATGGTGAATCGAAAGCATATCCAATGAATGTGGTTGGCTATCATCATCAAATCAGAGACTCTATCGGTGGCGTTCCTGTTATGATCACGTATTGCACTGTGTGTAGAACAGGGAGAATTTGGGACCCCATCATAAATGGGAAGAATGAAACCTTCAGACTTGTGGGCATGGACCATTTCAATGCAATGTTCGAAGATGCGAGCACCGGATCTTGGTGGCGACAAGCGAATGGAGAAGCAATCACGGGAAAAAGTAAAGGGACATTTCTCAAAGAATATCCAGTCTTTCAAAAAACACTAAAAGAATGGAAAAGGCGCTTTCCAAAATCACTTGTCATGCTTCCTGATCCTGCCTTCAATGATCAATATGCCGGTTTATCAGGATATGATAAAGGGAGCATTCAAAGTTCGCTGGTAGGAACGCAGCAACAATCCTGGAAAGACAAATCATGGGTCATAGGCGTGAAAGTTGGCGAAACAACAAAGGCCTATGATTGGATTGCAACCAGAGCAAAACACATCATCCTTGACAAAGTGAATGGCGAGCCGATTCTTATTTCTATTCAATCAGATAATGCAACATTCAATGTTTGGAGCAGAAGAGTTGATAGTATTGTGATTAATCCTACTGCAATGGGCAATGATCAGCTTTATGATGCGGGTACTCAGACATTATGGGACAAAACAGGTCGATGCATTGACGGCTTCCTTCTTGGCAGACGGCTCTCCCACATTCCCGCATATCAAGAATTCTGGCATTCTTGGCGTACTTTCAACCCTTTGACATTGACATATGGCTCACCTCGTTGAGCATGGCAGACCATTGCTGAAAATTGGGTATTTTTGTCCTATTCCTCAAGAATACCCAAATCGCCACAATGACCTCACAGGATGACAAATTATATAGCTCTGTGGATTATACACTGATCCGCAGATTACTTGTATTTGTTAAACCTTATCGCATTCCCCTCTTCATTGTTTTCATCTTAACCGTCATTGCGGCGGGCATGGCTCCATTGCGCCCTTATCTTACCAAAATGGGGATTGATTCCTATATCATTCAAAAAGATGAGCAAGGACTCATGATGATCATTGGGGTGATTCTGACTGTTCTGCTCATACATGCCGGTTTACAATATATGACATCCATCATGCTTCAAAGAATAGGGCAAAAAGTACTATTCAATGTAAGGATGGAAGTATTCAATCACATACAGTCCCTTTCTCTCAGAAGTTATGACACAACACCCGTTGGAAGACTAGTCACACGCGTCACCAATGACATAGAAGCGTTGAATGAGTTATTTACTTCCGGTGTCGTCACGATCTTTTCAGATATACTACTCATAGCATTTATCATTAGTTTCATGCTGGCCACAAGTTGGCAAGTAACACTTGTGACCATCGGCGTTCTTCCATTATTGATCATTGCAACAGTGATCTTTCGGAAAAAAGTACGAGTAGTGTACAGTGAAACAAGACGCCTCATAGGAAAACTCAATGCATTTTTGAATGAATATATCACGGGAATCACAACCATTCAATTATATGGTCAGGAACAATCACGATTCAATGAATTCGATGACATCAATACCGAACACAGAAATGTTCAATTGAAAACCATCACTTATTATGCATCATTCTTCCCTGTCGTGGAATTTACCAGTGCTTTGGCATTGGCATTGATACTTTGGTATACATCATCCCATATATTTGAGGGT
>SXZI01000201.1 GCA_005788035.1 Bacteroidota bacterium | reverse complement strand
AATTCATTATTCACTTTTTGCATGGATGAAACATGAACTTCGTTTACGGTTTCCTTCTCTTGATGCTTACCGGTGGTACGGTAATGGCTCAGCAGATTTTTCCTGCATTGGATACTAATTTCAATGCAAAAACCATTATTGTTCCACCATCACCTCTTCAATCAAAGTTGGTATTCGTTGGTGGTAAGGATACAGTCATTGGAATCAATGGTCAAAAGCAACTTGCCAAGCAATGGCATGACTTTATAGGCTATACTCCGATAAACCTACAAGCACCTAATGATTCTGCATATATCACCATCAACCATGAAATGCGTGTCAAAGACGATATTCTCGGTGACGGCGGCGGAATGACAGTATTCAAAGTCAAGAAAACCCCAACCGGTGACTACATCGTAGATGGCAGTTATCGTAACGTTGATTTTTCAGCTGTTGGCAACACACTCGCAAATTGTGGCGGAATCAGTACTCGAAATGGTAGAATATGGACAGCTGAAGAGTGGGTCCAAACATCCAACAAAGACATAAATATTGGATTAGTGCCATTTGAAGGAAAGGATACAACTTTGGGTGCTTATGGTAAAGGAGCAGGTTTTGCTACTATACCTGGAATGGGAATCACTGATACAAATGATTGGACAATTCCTGCAGGGGCAAATTATGCTGGTAGATCAATTAAAAAATTCCAAAATTTCAATTGGCTTGTGGAAATTGATCCCGCTCAGGCAAAAGCAACCCGTAAAATGTATAATTGGGGTCGCTTTGAACATGAAGGTGGTGTTATTATGAGTGATGACAAAACTGTTTACTTGACTGATGATACGCAGCCTGCTGTATTCTTCAAGTTTGTTGCTAATCAGCCCGGCAATTTCAATGAAGGTCAATTATTCGCATATAAGCAATCTGTTGATGGAAATAACGGAACATGGCTCCCGCTTGAAAATTCACTTGATTCAATGCTCAGTATCCGCGCTGTAGCTCTTAGAAAAGGTGCTACAATGTTCACAAGACATGAATGGATCACTGCTTTAAATGGCAAAGTGTACATTACAGAAACAGGTCGCGACAATTCAGGTACAAGTTTCAAAGATGGGTTGAAAATTGGTGGTACACTTGCAAAACACTTATGGGATAGAGATGTGTATACCGGTCCATTCTCTGATTCAACAATGAAAACAAAAGATACAGTGATCATTGATTATTATGGAAGGGTATTGGAATTTGATCCTGCGACTAATAAAATGAGTGTATTTCTCGAAGGTGGAAAGGCAGCAAATTATACCACAAACAAAGTACATCTTTCCAACCCTGATGGAATAGTTTCTTGGAATCTGAATGGCAAGAATTATCTGGTTATTCAAGAAGATTTAAATGGTAGAAGCAAAGGAAGAGTTGGTAATCCTGATATTGATGGTTCAGGTAATAATATTTGCGAGATGTATGTACTCGATATGAGCAAGCCAAATCCAACGCTTGATGATTTGCGCAGATTGCTTATCACTCCCAGTGGAGCAGAGGTCACAGGTGCAATACCTACACCTGATGGTAAAGCTATGTTCATCAATTCACAGCATCCATCTTCCGGAAATACAGGTAATTTCGGAAACTCATGCACAATGCTCCTTACCGGTCTTGATAAATATGTGACATCTGTATTTGAAGATCCATCATTTGAGCAAAATCAAGGATTTCAAGTATTTCCAAATCCTGCAACGAGAACTTTATACTTCAATGAGCAGTCTGATGTATCAATCTATACGATTGGTGGACAGAGAGTAAAAGTGGCTTGGAATACTGACAAAGTTGATATTTCCGAGCTTCTTCCTGGTACATATTTCGTGCAAAATATTCGTGGTGATGTTCAAAAGATCATCATTCAGTAAAATTATATCTTCTTCAATAAAGGTCTGGTCTCAAAAGAGATCGGACCTTTTTGTACATACATCTAATCTATGAAAAAAACACTCGTTCTATTGGTTGCTTTGATTTGCGCAACTATTGTCATATCGATGAAGCAGGAAGAACTCACTCTACCTGAGAAAGTAAGAATTGAAATCATGTCTTCGATTGATTCTATGCAAAATACATTGTCCTCATTCGAGAATGGTGTCAAACAACAAGTAAACACTACTGCACTGAAATATCAATTCGCACAGGTCAGGGCATCATATAAGCAATTTGAGTGGTTTCTGGCCCATATAGATCCTGAATCAGCGCAATTGATCAATGGTCCTCCATTGCCAAGACTCGATGAATCATTGCCATCCATCATGGAAATAGAACCTGAAGGACTGCAAGTGATGGAAGAAATCTTGAATGAGGATGTAGTTGATTATCCTGCGTTGACATACAATATCCAAAAGCTCAAACAACATATTATTGATGCAAAGAGCATGATCCAGTCAGTAGCATTGAGCGATCGCATCATACTTGAAGCTATCAGAAATAATATCATGCGAATCGGAACGCTAGGAATATCCGGATTTGATACTCCTGGTTTTAGTGATGCATTGAAGGAGTCGGCAAAATCTTGGGAGAGTGCCGGCAAAGCCCTGAGATACTATATTCCTTTATTTCAAAGAACTTCAAAAATACAATCAGATTCCTTGAAGCTTCTTCTTCAAAAAGGGAGAAAAATATTATCTGCTTCAAGAAGTTTTGATGCATTTGACAGATGGGGATTTACCAAAGACTATATAAATCCGGTTTATGCATTAATTGGTTCTTTGCACATTCAATCAGGAATTGAGATAAATACTGAAGTTTCAAGGAAGAATAGAATCATCAGATATGAAGCTCCTACATTATATCACACATCTGCATATGATCCTTATGGATATGCTCGGAATAAGTATGAAAGACCATCCCAATCGAAGATAAATTTGGGCTCAATGCTGTTTCGTAGTACTGATCTTTCGAAATCTGGTATCATGTCATGTGCCAGTTGTCATGATCCCCAGCGCGCATTCATGGATGGACATGCGAAAAGTCCGGGTTCCGTTCCGCATTCTTTCACAGACAGAAATACACCCGGCCTTCTCAATGTGGCATTGTCACCTCGTTACTTTCATGATTCCCGTACTACATTTCTTGAAGAGCAAATTGAGCATGTTGTATCAAGTTCAATTGAATTTAACACTGATTATTTTGAAATATCTCAAAGACTTTCACAGGATGTCAAGATCTTGGAAGCATTCAAGACTGCATATCCTTCTGAATCGGGTCCAATAAATGCGACGACAATTTCATCGGCATTATCTGCATATGTAAGAAGTCTTGTTTCATTCGAGACTCCTGTCGACTCAGTGCTTCGAGGAGAAAAATCAGTTCTTCTAACCGGAAAAAATCTTCAAAAAGTAAAGAATGGATTTAATCTTTTCATGGGAAAAGCCGCATGTGGCACATGTCATTTCCCACCTTCTTTTTCGGGTTTGGTGCCACCACATTTCACCGATATGGAATCAGAAGTTCTTGGTGTGCCCACTCATCCAACTTCAAAGAAGATTGATCCCGATCTTGGCAAAGGTGGTATTTACAAATACAAGTCTCCAATCTATGCTCATGCATTTAAAACTCCCGGTTTGCGCAATATTAGTAGAACAGCACCCTATATGCATAATGGAGCATATAGTACATTGCAGGAAGTCATGGACTTTTACAATCTTGGTGGTGGCATTGGACTCAGAATTGATGTTCCAAATCAAACTTTGCCTTCTGAAAAATTAAATCTGACGAAAAAGGAGATTGCAGAAATAATTGCATTTATGAATGCATTGGTGGAGAAACCAAAGTACTGATATTTCGGCTTTGCATAATGTCCACCTCGGCTCCGCTCGGTGTACACTACACTGCTCATCGAGCGAAGCCGAGATGAGTGCAGCCGAGACGCGCTCGGTGTACAGGATCAGTGTGCACAAATTCCCCAATACACACCTTTATATCACCACTCAAAACCATCCCAAAAATCGACAATGCAGACTTCTCCAATAAAACAGGTATTTTGGTGAAAGCTGTTTCAATCATCATATGTGTCATTTAGCCCAATTTGTCAGTTTTCAATCTTCCATATGATCCACGCGATTATAGCGATTCGATTCTCGCTAGAATGTGGTTGTCATTTGCCATCATCATCATGCCATTCTTCAGCAAGTCTACGGATGCAGGGATTGGGATGATAGAGGTTTTGATCGCAGCATTTTATCATGGATCTTTAATACTGTGGTTCTTGTGGCATCTTTTGGTGAGAAGAAGAAAGATATTTCGTAATGGTGGGGATGTGTTGGCAGGACTCTTCTTTGCAGCTTCATTTTTTAGTGTGATTGTTTCTTATGGAAATGATGTTGAACCCATGCAGTGGATTCGAAGTTGGCAATTACCCGTATTGATTCTCTTTTATTTTCCAATACGTGAACATTTCCGGACGCGGTCCCAAATCTTCTTCTTGATCGTTCTTCTTTCCATCGTGTTTGCCGGATTCGGCATCTATAACCTATATGAATACAAACAAGTCACATCGAAGTTT
>SXZI01000200.1 GCA_005788035.1 Bacteroidota bacterium | reverse complement strand
TAGAAAAACCCAAAGCGGATATCTATGGAACAAAGAATATATGTGAAGATACACCAAAGAGCGTGTATAAAGTTGAGACCGTACCGGGTCATTCTTATTTCTGGTCGGCTTCTCCAACAGGAACAATCATTGGTCCGAGAAATCTGGATAGCATCGTGGTGCGCTGGACAAAAGTCGGAAAAGACATCATCACAGTCAGAGAAACAAATCTTACAACGGGTTGCTTCAATGATACATCACTCACTATTACGGTAAATCCCAAACCCAGACCATATATTATCGGTAAGTCCATTGTGAATGAAGGTGATCGTGGCATTGTGTATGCCGTCCCATTCAATCAAGGTTCAATGTATAGTTGGAGTATTCTTTCAGGTGATGCCATCATTCGTAATCAAGATCAATATCAGGTCAATGTGGATATTGGAAAACCCGGCATGCTCAAAATAGAAGCCACAGAGTCCAATAAGTTTGACTGTGCGGATGCAGACACATTCGACATAACAATACAATCTGCATCAAGCATTGATGAGAATCAATTCGATATCTCTGTATTTCCAAACCCTGTAGAACATTCGAGCATGGTAAATATCCAAGGGGATGGCATTCAATCAGTCGAGTCATTCTCATTGATGGGAGAGAAAAAGGGATTCTATCTTCCTATCTCGGATTCTTCAATAGTGATACCAACGCTGCAATACAATCCGGGCATTTATATACTACGAATTCATACTACATCAGGCAGTATCAATACGTCCATCATTATTCAATAGAAAACATTCATGTTCTTGCGATCATACTCGTAAGTTTGCATCATCACAAATCGGATGAATCTCATGAATGTGTTCAATGCTCTCTTTACCAAGTATTATCACGAAATCAAATTTGCTCTGTACTTTTCGGCCTTGAATCTTGTATGGATGCTCGGAGAGAAACTTGCCGGACTGCATGATGTGCATATAGCTGATCATGCTTTCTACACAAATTATTTTGCCATACCTTCAATATTGCTCTATGCAGTTGCGATGTATCAGAAGCAGACTGAACTTGGTGGTGAAATGAATTTCAAACAGGGATTTATGTCGGGCCTGGGTATCACAATGATAGTCACTGCTTTGACGCCTGCCGTTCAATTCATCATCCATACTATTATCACTCCGGATTATTTTGCGAATGTTCAAGCATTTGCAATCAAAGAAGGCATGAAACCGGAAGTGGCAACTATGCATTTCACATTGAATAATTATATCATGCTTTCCGTATTCACCGGTTTTGTATACGGAATCATCACAACGATATTCACTACCATCATGGTTCGATATGTCAGGATGAAACGATGAAATATCTCCTTATCATTCTCCTCACATGCATTTCGCTTCAAGGCCAGCAGCGTCCTTTCGGGATAATCACATTGTCCGAATGCGAGAAACTCAGAACATCACAAGAATATGCCGATTTGATTGCCGGCATTCATGCATCAGCACAACAAGGAATACCTGCGGGTAATCAATCAACGACGGATAGAAGAGTGCGTGCTACAATTGCGAAGAATGCTGCATTTATTGCATATCTCAATCGCAAGGTGAAGAATGATACGCTTATACAACTTCCCATTCAAGAACGTGAACAATTGATCAATACTTCATTGACAATTCTGCAACAATGTCAAATCACTATACCCCAACTTTCCATCACTTCTCCGAATGCCTATGAAGATTGGCAATGGCATTCCAAGGAATTGATTGATTTGCTTTCCGCATATGATATACTTCGCGGCATTCCAGAGATATCAGCAACAACAATGGACTCAATCGAGCGACGCCTCGGGATGTTTGCCATTACATTACACAGGGAAGCCACGAAATCAATATTTGGTTTGACATTTTTCGGCACGGTACGTAATAATCATGCACTCATGACAGCCGGAGCAATCGGCATGGCAGGCATAATTCTGAGAGATTATAAAAGTCTTATTCCGGAGGATCAACCAATCTTTTGGTTGAATACAGCATTGAGAGCGATTGATGATATCATGTTCACAGGAGCGCAAGCACAGTCGAATAAAGATGGAACGGCAGGATATGCGGAAGGACCACATTATTATCGCTATGCAATGCTCAATATGCTTCCGATGTTTCGGGCAATGCATCATGTATATCCGGATACGATATTCACCTTGAATAATAAGGCTATACGACATCCCTATCATGATCCACGATTCAAGAATTGTTCCCAATGGCTGACATCCATTCTTCAACCTGATGGAACATATCCAGCTCTCGGTGATTCATTTTACGGTATGGGTTTCCCTGAACTTGCTTTGACAGGTGATTCAACACTTGTGTATCCGTTTCCGGATAATGAACGTGGTGCCCAACTTAATTCCACCGTTGACATGCGCGCAAATTATTGTGGTGCACTCACATCTGCAGGGCTCAAATATGAACAAGGACTCAATGTGAATCAAGAAGCAGGTGCAGTCACTATGCGTTCTCCGAAATGGTATGCGCATGCCATTGCGAAAAATGGAAATGCTCGAACTGCAGGCGCGGGACATTCTCAAGCAGACATGACGTCATATCTGATTTGGACGCATGGAATTCCGATTATTCTTGATCCGGGATATCTACAATATTCCATGCGCGATCTGGTTGGCAATGCTCAACAGCATAATGTTGTTTTGGTGAATGGACAAGGTCCGCCAAATGGCGCACCGTTACAGCCCGGTGGCGCAGATGCATTTACCGAGGAGTCATTTTCCATTCCGGGAATAGACTATGCGAGAATCACGACTTCCTATTCCGGAGCAATGATCACCAGGCATCTCTTCAATATATCAGACAGTGTATTCGTGAACATTGATAAATGCACTTCGCAGTCACCGCAAAAATTCACTCATCAAGTACATGGAAATGGTCTCATTAATGGAAATGAGCAAACGGGTTTTGCATATTGGCAGAATAGCGGACCAAGTACAACCATGACATGGGAAAGAGATTCCGCTCGTGTAGATGCATTGTGGTCTGCAGTACCGCTGGAAACATTTGTTGCAGACACATCCTTGCATGAAGAAGCTTATCGCAAAACAGGAACACATTCCGTATTGAGAACACATACTATGCAATCATCATCTGCATTGTTTGCAGGGATGATCATTCCGCGAGCACGGCAATCCATGACATCGATAGTCCCAACGCTTGTCACCAAAGATTCATCAACACTTGGAATCGCATGTGACTATGAATCTGCAAGTGGTGCAATGTTCATCGTGAAATCAGACACCGCATTTCGTGAAGTGGAAGGATGGAGCAGAAGAGAGATTGGATTTCAAGCAAAAATTGATGCTGAATGTTCGGGAATATGGAAAGGTCCGGGTGAAAAAGATTTTGCTCTCTTCATGATCAATGGTTCTCGATTCATCAATGTGGAAAGCAATACCGAATTGATTGCAACATCCCAAAAAACCACGATGGCATTATCTGCGACGGACTCATCATTCATCATCTATGTAGGCAATCCATGTACCATCACGCATGATCTTCTTGCATTGGTTCCATTTTCCGAAAGCGAAGGATATGTGATTCAATCGGTAACAGGAAATGTTTCCAATTGGAATCAAAACAGCATCACGATGAAAGGAGGAGGTTATGCACGAGTGAAATATGGCAAACCACTTTCAATCAGAGAAGGGCGAGCCATACCATTGTTGCATGTGCAATCCGGTGAGGATATCTTTATCCCATTGCATGATTTGCCGCAAGCAATCAAAGTCAGCATCATGGACATCACAGGAAAATTAGTGGATTCCTTGGAATTTCAACCGGGAGAAATGATGGCGAAAATACCAGGGAATCGCCTATCAATGGGAACATACTTCATCATATTGAGCGATGGTATGAACTCCAGACTCAGTATGGTTCACATATCAGGATAAGTTATCCACAATGGTGGAAAAAGTCACATGGATAAATTTTGATAATCAGGGTATTTGAGGCATGTCTATCGGAGGCATTTTTACTATTTTTGCCTATCCTAAAATTGGGGTAAATCCCCACAATTAAAACGATTAACAATTTTTTACATATCATTTCAGGAAACCCATGAAAAGGCTTCTCCTACTTTGTTT
>SXZI01000199.1 GCA_005788035.1 Bacteroidota bacterium | reverse complement strand
TGCTTATTCACTATGTCTTGTATATTCATAAGAATTGCGAAAGTATCATAAGAAAGAAGTAATTTATGGCGTTATTGACGAATAATGAAAATAAAATTGGATATGAAAACCACACAATATTCACTAAGTGCAATCTGCGCTATTTTTTTGACTTCTTTCTTGATGATTCCCTCGATGTATTCGCAATCTTCAGGATATTGGCGGATCTTTTTTAGGGATAAAGGAAATGAAGTAATTGCTCCAGGTTCAAATCTATGGTATAAAACACTTGAAATTCATACACAAAGATGTTTGGACAGAAGAAAAAAGAATAATCCTAAAGGACCTTTGATTACTCAAGCGGATGCTCCTGTGCAATCTACATATATAAAGGAAGTTGCCAAATATGTTGATACGGTATTGCTTACACTTCGTTGGAACAATTATATAGTTGTGAAAACTGATTCAAGTCGGTTGAACGAAATTCAGAATCTTTCATTTGTGAAAGCTATTCAAAGGACTGGTGTGAAATTATTTCCAGCAATTATCAATCAGCCCAGGTCAACAGCTTTTGTCGTAAAAAAAGAACTTACGGAAAAGGTCTTAACAAGAAGAGACAATTGTGGAGTATTTAGATATGGTCCTTCACTCAATCAAGCAGCTCTTTTACAAGTTCCCTTAATACATCAGATGGGAATCATCGGTCAAGGTGCTTTACTGTCATTCCTTGATTCAGGATTCCGATGGAAAACACATCAGGCTACCAAAAATGCCCATGTATTGGCTGAATATGATGCTATTCAAAAAGATAGCATTACAGCCAATCAGCCCGGTGATGTTTCATCTCAAGATTTTCATGGATCTATATGTTATTCAACGGTAAGTGGATTTCAACAGGATTCACTTATTGGAATCGCCCCATTTTCTTCATTCTTATTGGCAAAGACTGAAGATATACCAACCGAACAACATCTGGAAGAAGATAATTATGCTGCTGCAGTTGAATGGTCTGAAGCATTGGGAGCAGATATTGTCTCGAGTTCTCTTGGATATTCTGTATTTAATCAGCCATTTGAAGAAAATTATGCATTTGCTGATTTTAATGGGAGAACAACAATTACATCTCGAATTGTCAATGATGCAGTACGACGCGGTATGATTTGCGTTACTGCTGCCGGAAACGATGGTCCAAAAGATAGTACGCTCATTACACCATCTGATGCAGATAGTGTTATAGCAGTTGGGGCTATTGCGCCAGATGGAATAACGCCAGCTAATTTCACCTCCCGTGGTCCAAGAGCTGATGGATTGATAAAGCCAGATATTGCTGCTCAGGGTGTGAGTGTGATATGCATCAATCCCGGAGATACCACGAGCATTACCAATTCCAATGGAACTTCCTTGGCAACACCGCTCATCGCAGGTGCGATGGGTTTATTTGTATCGGCTTTTCCTGAGAAGACCGGTTATGAAATTCGGCAAGCTGTATATGCTACTGCAATCAATGCTCAATCAAAAAACACATCACTCGGTTATGGTCTTGCACAGATCCATAATGCAATGCTTACTTCAGGTATTCTACTCTCTCCTATGATTACCTATCCTGTTGGACAATATCAACGCATAGTATTTTTAGCTCAATCTGCCTATCCAATTTTGAACATGCAAATACACGTAAGAAAAAAAGGTGATGTTGAGTATCGTACGATTGCGGCATTCAAGTATGACACGATCCATGCTTGGGCTATTGATTTGTGGAAAGATACAATGCAATTGGGTCAATATGAATGTTATGTTACAGTTAATGATACAAAAAGAAGTCGTGTATATCCTCCTCATCTGCCTAATCTAGATTCATCGTTTATATTTACCATGAATCAGACAATAATTCCATGTGGTATCCCTGAAGATATTCTTCCAAAGCATGAATATCCAATGTCTGCAGAAGACTCCTTTACAAAAGCAGGATTGCATATTCAGAAACCTGGTGCCTATCGATATCAATTATATTCAATCAATGGTTCACATATTCAAGATGGTGTACTAGATCTTGCGGCAGGAGTGTATACTGAAACAATATTGAAGAGACTGATAGGGAATAACTCTTTGGTTGCACTCATTCTCTTTGATGGGCATCAAATGATTCATTCAACAATATTATCACCAAATCAATATTGATATGCATATACTTATTTATGGCGCAACTTCAGCAATAGCACATTCAATTGCAAAGGAATATGCAATTGAAAAAGTACATACGTTCACCTTGGTTGGGAGATCAGAAACACGTCTCAATGCTTGTAAGCAGGAATTACATGTTTATGGAGCAGTTGATATACAAACCATGTTACTTGATTTTTCATCGATTGATGACATGAAGAATGTGTTTCATCGATGTGTGCAACAAAGGGGAGGCATTGACATGGCTATAGTTGCACAAGGATCTCTGACAAACCAAGATAAAGCTAGCTATGATATGAATTATTTGGCAGAAGAGTTTTCACTTAATGCACTGAGTTTTATCATTCTATCTCAGATTATTGTAAATCATTTTAATCAGCATGGCTCAGGAATTCTAGTTGGAATAGGATCTGTTGCGGGTGAAAGAGGGAGAAAGGGAAATTATGCATATGGTGCTGCTAAATCTGCTGTTTCCACCTTTCTTTCAGGTTTACGTCATGCAAACAAGAATGAGAATATTCACATTATGACGGTGAAGCCTGGTTTTGTAACAACACCCATGACATTGGAAATGCCACAGTCTTTTTTGTTTGTTAAGCCAGAATTCGTTGCAAAGGAAATTAAGAGGGGTGTTGAACAGGGAATTGAACAAATGTATATCCCCTCATTTTGGCGTTTTATTATGATGATAATACGTTCAATACCTGAAGCGTTATTCAAAAAAATGAATATTTAATCTAGATAAAGCGAGGTAAAGGTAAATGTATCACCGTCAAATAGCCCCTTGTCACTAAGCTTAAGTGAAGGTATAACCAAGAGCCCCAGAAAAGAAAGAGTCATGAAAGGTGCATGAATATTACTTCCATGTTGACGCACAATATCATCAATACGTTCATATTCTCTTGCAACATGGTACCCATCATCACTACTCATTAACCCCGCAATATTAAGAGGAAGACATTCCACATTTGAACCATTTGCATAAGCAATTCCACCCTTGCACATTATAAGTTGATTTATAGCATTTGTCATCGATTCATCATCGACACCAACGCAGATGATATTGTGAGAATCATGTGCAATAGTTGAAGCAATGGCCCCTTGTTTCAACCCAATTCCTTTCACAAAAGCAAGTGCGGGAGTTGATTCAACATACCTATTTATAATTGTGATCTTCAAAATATCTTGATTAGTATCAGAATGTAAAAATCCATCCATAGATGGTAAAATTGCAATTAGCGATTGGGTTGTCAATTCACCTGGTATACATCCAATCACGCGTATATGCTTTGACTTGTCAAGAATGCTAAGTGCCTTAGACTGTATTGTAGATATCGCGCATGGTGAAAAGTCTGCACAATCAAATTTTGGAATTTCATCCAGTATATTACCATCTTCTGCAATTTTCTTTCCTTTGATATAAACAGAGGTAGGATTAAAGATATTCAAATCGCTACAGATCAGAAAATCTGCATAATCACCAATATTCAATGATCCGATTGGTATAGAATAATGGTTTTTGGGATTGAGATGAGCGATCCTAAGAACATCAAAGATATCATACCCGAGTCCAATAGCTCTTGATACAATTGTATTGATATGTCCGTGAAGCAGATCATTTGGATGCTTATCATCGGAACAAAACATACATTTATCTGGATGTATGCCAATCAAAGGATGCAGAGCATCGAAATTTTTAGCTGCTGAACCCTCTCTGATCAAGATGTTCATTCCATATGAAATTTTATCTAATGCCTCTTCTAGGGAGTAACATTCATGATCTGTCATTATACCCGCCTCGATATATGATCTAGCTAAATCACCTTTAAGGCCCGGGGCATGTCCATCAATTGGTTTATTATAGGCATAAGCCATGGCTATTTTCGACATCACTTCCGGATCTCTATGCAAGACTCCAGGATAATTCATCATTTCGCTCAAATATCCGATTTGAGGATTGGAAAATAGTGTTTCGATGTCTTGAGCAGTAATTACACTTCCTGCGGTTTCAAAATCGGTAGCCGGGACACAAGAGGGTGCGCCAAAGATAATAGTAAGGGGAGATTGCTTAGCATTTTCGAGCATAAATTCTATGCCCTTCATGCCGAGTACATTCGCAATTTCATGAGGATCACTTACAGTTGCTATAGTTCCATGAGGAATACATAAACGTGAGAACTCTGTGGGAATGACCATTGAACTTTCAATATGCACATGTGCATCAACAAAACCGGGAAGGATATATGTATCAAGATCTTCATGAATTTCATGGATTGCAGAAATGCGTTCGCCTTCAATACATACAATTCCAGGAAAAATAATTCTCTTGTGAATATCTACGATATTACCTTTGATTTCAATCATGAATCATTCAATTATTTTTGTACCACTCACTTTGAAGATCCGATAATTTTTCAACCATATATCGGATTCCATACCATAGCCATCTATGATCTCTGTTGGGGTTTGAATATGGATGCGATCTTTCGTATAGAATTGTCGTTCTTCTTCTTTCCACATCAATGAAGGCGTTGTGAGAGTTGTGTTTGTACTATCCGAGCGTACAAAAACATTCCCTTTTGCAAACATATCTCTTGTTTCTTCATTGATTGTAGCACTTTTAGCAGTGAGAAAGCCTGCTGGTTTCGAGCGAGCATTCATGAATTGAACAAATACATTTGAATCCAGCAATGTTTCATTTCTCGATTCAAATACTCTTGCTTTGCCTGCCTTTAGCAGGGCTCTTACTCTTGTAGAGTCAGAAAAAGCCATTGAGAATTCCCATATCTCATGGGTTGGTATCATCACAGGATCTAATGTGTCTTTAATGACTGCTTC
>SXZI01000198.1 GCA_005788035.1 Bacteroidota bacterium | reverse complement strand
TGAGTATTCGATCGGCGCGAATTTCAATCAACCTTTTGCATTCTTTCTAGGTGAGCACAGGATTCCTCTCACATATTCTACGCAGATATCATTGAGAAATCTTCCTAGCAATCTTCGACTGCTCACACCGCAATTAAGAATATCGAATTTCAATACCTTCCCAGAATGGACTCTGTTTTCGAATCTTAATTTTGACGTAACATTAGACTTCACCCGATTAATTAATTTCACTCTTGATGAAACCGATCGCAATGATCCTTTATATCGACTGATTGCTCCATATATATCTCTTACGGATTATTATAAAGATTCGCCATTTAGCCCAGCATCATTCACACTTGGCATGACATTGACAGGCGACAAAAGAAATTCTGTCATTACACCTTCAAACGGATATTTTTTGACACTTCCCCAAATTGAATATTCACCTGATGTCGGCTATTCTCATTTTCTTCGCGTGTTTTCTCAGTTTCACACATTCTCTTCTTTGAAGAAGAATCTTGTGTTTGCAACAAAAGTGAAAATTGGACACATTGTCAATTGGGGGTTTTCCGATCAAGATAAATCCACTCCACCATTTGAAAAGCATTTTTTTGCTGGTGGAGCCAACTCCGTGAGAGCATGGCCTTCAAGAGGATTGAAAGATGCACAATCTTCGATTGATGATTCATTGGCAAGTAGAATCACCGAACTTTCAGCTATCATAGGATCAGCAAGTTTAGTTGAAGGATCCATTGAACTACGATATTCATTTCCAAAACCTAAAGGGATTGCAGAATTTTGGGCTGATAAAATTGCACGCTCAGGACTTGTAGTGTTTTTTGATTGGGGTAATTCATTCAATCGTTTGACGCCGACAACATATAATCTTGCAAATATTGGTAGAGTCCTAAATCCCGCCAATTGGGGATATGGATATGGAATAGGATTTCGATTTGATACACCTGCTGGACCATTTCGTTTGGATATGGCTTTCCCGTTCTATGATCCGAGTTCTACAGCATATCGTTCTCCTCAATTTTCGAATGCGCAATATCATATCGGTTTGGGTCATGCATTTTAATTCAGATACCACAATTTGCTCACTCATCACACCACCGGGCTTAAGTGGCATCGCAATGATTCGATTATCAGGTCCACAAGCATTCGAAATTATTGGCAAGCATCTTCATACATCCATTTCAGAAAAAGAATCACATACGATTTCTTATTCTGTGTTTCATGATCATGAACAACCTATAGACACTGTTACAATTTTTAAATATGTCGGACCTCATTCCTATACAGGGCAAGACACAATTGAAATCGGGTGTCATGGTGGATATATCGTTCCAAAGAGAATCATAGAATTATTGATTTCGTCCGGAGCAATTCTTGCTGAACCGGGAGAATTCACATTGCGAGCATTCTTAAATGGAAAGCTTGATTTAACTCAGGCGGAAGCCGTGAATGATATTATTCATTTACAATCACCTGCGGCATTGGAGAGCGCATCAAAACAATTAATAGGTTCTTTTTCAAAAGAACTGTCTGCATTGCGCGATGCCACGGAACGCTTATTCAAGTATTTGATTCTCGATTTCGATTTTTCACAGGAAGATATAGAGCTTGTCCCCAAAGATCGATTGATTTCGGAATTGCAAAGTTTGTCTTTAACAGCTAGAAGTTTCATCGAAAGTTATGAAACAGCAAAGACATTGAGAAGTGGTCATCAAGCATTGTTGCTGGGTTATCCCAATGCCGGTAA
Organism: Bacteroidota bacterium; assembly: GCA_005788035.1. GTDB lineage: Bacteria > Bacteroidota > Ignavibacteria > Kapaibacteriales > UBA961 > UBA961. The sequence continues at coordinate 2,814 of SXZI01000198.1, read as the reverse complement.
GTCTAGCTTATTCAATGCGATGCTTGGATATACACGTTCTATTGTTAGCGATGTTCCGGGCACCACAAGAGATTTCGTCGAAGGATCCATGATCATCGATGGCATTCATTTCACATTGATTGATACTGCCGGAATTCATGAGCATACTTCTGATGCCATAGAGATTGAGGGCATCGCATACTCACTTTCTCTTATTAAAAGAGCAACCATTATTCTCATCGTCAATGATATCACTTGTGGTGTGAATCATTCACAATCTTTGATTGATCTCGCGATCAGAGAACATCCCAAAGCTCAAAGAATATTGGTCCACAACAAATGTGATATCCATGATGTTGACATTGCTGCAAGTGATGCTATATTCATATCAGCAAAAAAAACTCATGGTTTGCACAGCATTATCGATTCCTTATCTCACAACGCAAAACAAACAGATACGCACATTACATTCTTGCTGAATGAAAGGCAAGCACATCTCTTGCAGGAATATGTTCATGCCATTGAACAAGCATTGCAATTGGCTCGACAGGGAATGTCAACCGATGTATTGGCTATAGAGTTGCGTTCGGCACTCGACACCGTCGGTTTGATACTTGGTACCATCTACACCGAAGATTTGCTCAATGATGTGTTCGCGAACTTCTGTATCGGGAAATGAATTTAGTACTTACAGAATATTTCAAAAAAAAGCCCGAACAGTATTGATCGGGCTTCTTTGTATATATCATGATGCATCAAAAACAAGCTGTATTTCTGTATGGATTTCCTTCATAATTAGAAAGCTCATGATCAATGGTATATGTAAACTTCTTTCCATCCTTTTTTCTTGTATAATATACATAAACCCAATATCCATCAAATTCAAATTCATATGTTCCATTATGAGAACCATTAAAGTACTCATAATAGACATCAGTATATGCTCGCCCCTTTGACTCCTTGGTTTTGATGAATTTCAAAGGAATGTATTCAGTTTTTCCTTTGTATAGTAGATGGCTAGCTCTCCCTTCTTCAGGAAAATAAACGCTGAATCCATTATTAGGATTTTTATCATTCAAGAAACACATGAAATATGGATCTGCATTCAATCCTGAAATTTGAAAAAATACCAAGCATAGACTAATTATAAACACATGTTTCATTGATGATCCTAAGTTGTTATTGATTATTCGAATAGTATAGTGATTAGCCTTCAAGTTCTGCTTCGTGTTTTTCAGAGTCTTCCTTCTTATTCCATGTTATCTTATTTGAAAAGTACATGACAACCGCAAGAATGATAAAGAGACCAATGCTTCCCATGATGAGAGCAAATTCTTGGACTTGTATCATTGTAAAGATCAATGCATACATCACAATGAGCATTATGCTTATCAATAAGGCATATCTATTGGACTTTAGCAATGTTCGTAAATATCCACCTATCAAAGAGATTGTCAATAAACTAGAAAGTGCAAATGATACATTGAAACTTATATATTCAGAGATCGACAATAGAAGCGTATAAAAAATGACCAATGCTGCGCCAACAAGGACATAATGAACGGGATGAATATCGATTTTGTACAGCATCTCGATGATGAATAATACAAGAAATGTAAATCCAATGAATAATATTGAATACCTGATTGATCGATGTGTCTTTAAATAATTGTCTATCGGAATAAGCAAATCAATTCCAAAATCCGTTTCATTCATGCTATGATCATTATTTAACCATACTTGAGGAAATGATCTGTTCAATTGTAAAATATTCCAGTTTGCTGTAAATCCATTTGATGTTATTTCTCTTCTGTCCGGCAAGAATGTTCCATTGAAACTTGGATTATTCCATGTTGAAGCAATATTCACATCCGTCTTGCTTCCAACCGGAGTAAAGTAGAGATATTTGCTTCCTTTGAGAACTATATTGGTATTGAATGATATCGAACCTGTGGCAGGGTCACATTTGGCATAAGCAATCACACCACTTTTTACTGACTCATCATATCCTTTGCCTGGTTTGAATGCTGATTTCTGACCATTCCAATCAAGATCATTTAATTTTTCAATTCCACGTAAATCATTGATGCCGATCACAAATACTGCTCTGTCATATAGTATGTCATATTTGTTTCGATCAATTGAAACTCTGTTCATGTCGGTGAAAGTCCCGGATATTTTTAATTCTGAACTATACACCACGATTTCATAGACGCCACGATAGCGCGTTTCAGGACTTATATCACCCTTGATATCCAGCTTATTCGGCAATATTGTAATTGATCCTTCATAACCTGGAGAAGTACTTCCTTTTTCGACATAAGGAATTGAAAGATACGGACCGCGTATCGTTTGACTTTCACCCCATTTTGAACAAATCTCTTTTGCAACAGTATCTTGTGTTTCAATTCGATTATCAATCAATTGTCGAATTTGAAATGTAGGGAGCAACAAAACAATCATTATACATATGATTATGAAAATCTTGTTTACAATGCTTTTCGAAAATCCTGACTTACCCATGATGAATGCTGTGAATGTGTTGAAAAATATTAATGGAAAGGTATATGTTCTACACTGTATTATTCTTGGCAGATGGCTCATTTAATGAGTGCCAAAAATATGGAAACTATTGAGTTATGATTAGACCTATTCTAAATGAACACCCTTGATATGAGTACATAATTTGCCCCTATTCAACCCTGATACCCATAAGCAATGCTTATACTTTCGGTCTCACAAATCTTTTCAAAATTTTCTGACCTTCAGCTTTCGCCTCTTCAGTCTTGCGAAGTTTCCACAACTGTTCTGTTTTGGCTCTTGTGTCTGCCAATT
>SXZI01000197.1 GCA_005788035.1 Bacteroidota bacterium | reverse complement strand
GTCCAGCGGACACATCATTCTCTTCACATTGATTGGATTCATTTTCTTTTTCAACACGGTTGCTGTGTCTCCCGTGGTTACGCTTTTTTCGATTTTTATTTATTTTCTTGAAATACTGGTAACATTCCTGCAGGCATATATTTTCACGATGTTGACTGCTGTGTTTACAGGGCTTGTCCTCGGCGATCATGCTGATGACCATCATTAAGACAGTGTATCATTACATTTTTTAAAACATCTTTTCACTCATCTTACTCTTAGGAGAACACAATGGAAAAAGAAGCATTTGCATGGTTGGGCGCCGGTCTTGGCGTTGGTATCACCGTGTTTGGTGTTGGAACAGGTATCGGACCACTCGTAGCAGCAGCTCTTGAAGCCGGTGCACGTCAACCTGAATCCGCAAAAGATGCTCGTACAACAATGATCATCGGTGCTGCGCTTATCGAAGGTGTTGCACTGTTGGCTTGTATCATTTGTATCCTTCTCGCAACAAAATAATTTGTTCGGGATGAATCTTCGCGAGGCAGTCCCATGCATGTGGGACTGCCCTGCATTATAACAACCGTTTTGTGCAAAGCACAAAACATTTACTCACGATCAACAGAAATAGTATGGACGCTTTGCTCAGTGTGAATCCCGGTTTGATGATCTGGACACTCATCAATTTTTTCTTGTTCTTTTTTCTTCTCGGAAAGTTCGGCTTCAAGCCAATGCTTGCTGCATTGGAAGCACGTGAACAAAGAATCAATGATTCGATAGATCAAGCAGAACAAGCCAATGAATTGGCTCAAAAGTCCATGCAGGAGACTCGCGAGAAATTGGCCAAGGCACAAAGTGAAGTCATGGATATGCTCAAAGAGGGCAAAGTTCAGGCAGAAACCATCATCCGTAATGCATCCGAGGAAGCCGAGCGAATCAAGCAGGCAAAACTTGAAGAAGCATTGCGTGAAATAGCACGTGAAAAAGACATTGCATTGCAATCTTTGCGTACAGAGATGGGCACACTCATTGTGCAGGCGACAGACAAAGTTATCGGCAAAGTAATAAATGCCGAACAGCATCGCTCCTTGATCGATGCAACCGTGAATGAATTGTCGAACAATTAATCAGTTGCGAGCAACACCTCTATGGCATCTTCAACACGCATAGCACAACGATATGCATCCGCATTGATGGATCAGGCATTGTCTGATGGTTTATTGGAAATAATCAATAATGATTTCCAATCAATTATGACAACAGTACGTGCATCCGATGAATTGGTTGCAGTATTGAACAGCCCTGTCATCCGTCACAATGCGAAAGTAAGTATCCTGAAAGAAGTTTTTGGATCAACTGTTTCTCCACTCATGATGAATTTTCTCATCTTGCTGGCTGAAAAACGCAGAGAATCCATTCTTCCAGATATTGCTGCGGCATTCACCGATATGTACAATGAAGAAAAAAAGCTCATACCGGTGTCATTTTCTTCCGCGGTTGAAATTGATGATGCAATGCGTTCAAAATTGATTGACACAATTGCAAAAAGAACAGGCAAAACGGTTTTGCCAACATTCACAATTGATGCGGCATTGAAGGGTGGTATCACCATTCGTATAGCCGATACGATGATTGATGCCTCATTGAGACATCAGCTAGACATGTTATATCGCGAATTGACGGGATCAGCCGCGCATTCAAGCGTTTGACATAGATTTCTGTTTAAGGGAGAAAAATATCAATGGTTCATGCATGCTTTGTATTTGTATTGTCTGCATTCTGTTGCCTGCAATTGAATGCGCAAAACAATAATGCTAACAATGATGCTGAGAATATTAAAGCATTGAAATTGAAACCACGCAATGGATTGTTTTACTTGTCCATGGGTTCCGGAAATCCTCAAGGGGATTTTCAGAGCAATATTGGAACAGGAGGATTTGCTTTCCTCATGGGAGGAGGATATTCCTTCGAACCGATTCTTCCGGCAGAATACACAGGATTCAATGCCTCGCTTGTTCTTGGAATGGATCTCGGTTATGTGACATTGAACCGGAACAGACGTCCGGCTTCATTCACGAGGTTTTACGACGATTATATCTATACAAATTCGGTGGTGCCAATTGATCTTTTTGCTCGTTTGCAATTGAATCTCGCACAATGGGTTTTCCCTTATGCTGAAATCACCGGCGGGTTGAATATCTTTTCAGCCACGACAGATGGTGAATATAGAGAAAGAGTTGTTCGCGATGGAAGAGAAGAATGGGAAACAAGAACGGATGAATTGTATTCATCACGCAATGTTTTCTGGAAATATGGTATCGGTACTGGTGTGATGATCAAGCTCGTTGAGAACATCACATTGCCCAATAAAGCCAGCAGTATTTTGCTTGATATCAAAGCACGATACAATTATGGAACGCGATCCGATTATCAAAAAGTGATAGATGTGGATCAATTCGGTACGACAAAAATTGAAGAATATGCGAATGCAGGAACTGACATCCTGTTTGTACAGGCAGGAATTGCTTTTCGCTTTTAATGTGACTACTAATTTTTTTGATTTAATACACAGGTAATTTGATCATGGCAGAAGTTCGACCAGAAGAGATTTCCGCTATTTTGCGCCGACAGCTTTCCGGCTTTGAGAATGAAGCCGACATCTATGAAGTCGGTACAGTTCTTCAAGTGGGTGATGGTGTTGCTCGCGTTTATGGATTGACAAAAGTTCAGGCATCCGAATTGGTGGAATTCCCCAATGGCGTGATGGGAATGGTGCTTAATCTTGAAGAAGACAATGTGGGTGTTATTCTCTTTGGAGATGATCGCCTCGTAAAAGAGGGAGACACCGTTCGCCGCACAGGCAAAATCGCTTCCGTTCCCGTTGGCGAAGCATTGCTTGGTCGCGTCGTAAATCCATTGGGTGTGCCTATTGATGGCAAAGGCCCCGTGATGACAAATCATACATTGCCAATTGAACGTAAAGCATTGGGTGTAATTGAACGTCAACCCGTTACAGAACCATTGCAAACCGGTTTGAAAGCAATCGATGCATTGATCCCCATCGGACGTGGTCAACGCGAATTGATCATCGGTGATCGCCAAACCGGAAAAACCGTTGTTGCGCTCGATACGATCATCAATCAAAAATACACACATACAGAAGAAGCCAAGAAACTTGGCATCAATCCAGTGTATTGCATTTATGTAGCCATAGGACAAAAAGGTTCAACGGTTGCGAATGTTGTATCGACATTGGAAAAGCATGGTGCGATGGATTATACGATTATCGTTGCCGCAAATGCAGCTGACCCTGCACCATTGCAGTTCATTGCTCCTTATTGCGGTGCATCCATGGGAGAATTCTTCCGTGATTCAGGTCGTCACTCACTTGTGATTTATGATGATTTGACTAAACAAGCTGCCGCATATCGTCAAGTATCATTGCTCCTTCGTCGCCCACCGGGACGTGAAGCATATCCAGGAGATATTTTCTATCTCCATAGCCGCTTGCTTGAACGTGCTGCAAAACTCAGTGACGCACTTGGTGGTGGATCAATGACAGCACTTCCCGTTATTGAAACACAAGCCGGTGACGTATCAGCATATATTCCCACGAATGTGATCTCCATCACAGATGGACAGATTTATCTTGAATCCAATTTGTTCAATGCCGGTGTTCGTCCAGCTTTGAATGTTGGTATCTCGGTTTCTCGCGTTGGTGGTAATGCTCAGATCAAAGCCATGAAGCGCGTGGCAGGTCCATTGAAATTGGAACTTGCGATGTTCCGCGAATTGGAAGCATTTGCAAAATTCGGGTCTGATCTTGATAAGTCCACCATGCAGCAATTACGTCGTGGTGCACGATTGACCGAAATTTTGAAACAACAACAATATTCACCCGTG
>SXZI01000196.1 GCA_005788035.1 Bacteroidota bacterium | reverse complement strand
AGGAAAAACGACAGAAATGCCGATGGACAATTGGCAAGGCTATTATGATTTGGTATTTGATGTATCACCAAAAGATTCCAATCTCTTGTTCACAGGAACAGCATCATTATACAAATCAACAAATGGTGGATCCACATTCAGTATCATTGGTGGTTATGGTGGAAATATTCCCGTGCATCCCGATCAGCAAGACATGAAGCTCATGCCGAATGGTGATTTCTGGATTGCGACAGATGGTGGCTTGACATTATCGACCGATGCATTTTCAAATCCGAATAATTCCTTCGCAAGAAACAATGGAATCGTTGGATCTGATTTCTGGGGATTTGATCAAGGATGGACTGAAGATATCATCATTGGTGGTCGTTATCATAATGGTAATACAGCCATTTCGGATATGTATCAACCTAAGGCATTGCGCATGGGTGGTGCAGAATCGCCGACTGGTTGGGTATTACATCATAAAGATCGACATGTTGCATTCAATGATTTGGGTAATGGTTGGATTTTACCAAAAACGGCAACAGGAAAACCTGAAGGGAGATTTATTTACAGCAAATTCCCAAACATGGAAGAATACGGTGGAAGAAGAGGAAATCTCTTGCATCACCCTGATTATAGCACAACCGTTTTTGTGGGGGAAGGCAAAGGTTTTTGGATGTCGAAAGATGCAGGTTCCACATGGGATTTGATGCATGCATTCGATAACCCAGTACGTTTCATGCAAATCAGTTATGCTGAAAAAGATCCAATCATCTATGCGGATATCGTGAATGAAGGTATCTATCGTAGTGAAGATCTTGGAAAAACATGGAAAGCCAAACCATCATTGTATGCCACACCAAATGGAACAAATGCATGGAAGGGAAGAACACATATTTCGGTATCGCCAACAAATGGCAATGTAGTGTATGCAACATTTTCCAATGGTACTTGGAGCGCAGACATCGGTAAAGTGTTTCGCTCAACCGATGGTGGTGATACATGGTCTGATTTTACGGGTTCTATTTCAGAATATCTTAAATGTACTGTAATACAACCTGATAAAACAGGTAAAGACATCGTGTATTTGTTCACGAATGCGAAGAATGCGAAAACAGGTAAAGTATATTATCGCTCTGCAACGATGACTGATTGGGAATTATTCAATGAGGGATATCCTGCGGGTATGAGCGTGAATCTTGCATTGCCATTTTTCCGAGATGGAAAACTTCGTGTTGCCGGAAATGGAAGTGTGTGGGAATCTCCAATGATTGATACAAGTTTTACACCGATTGCAAAAGCTTGGGTCGGACCCCAAGAAGTGTCATGTGGTGAAGACACCGTATTCATGACGGATCATTCGCTCTTCATCAATCGCAATGCAAAGCGCACATGGAAGATAGAACCAGAACCCGCTTGGATTAGTGACAAAAATGCGATGAATCCACAAGTTGTCTATGGTGCGAAAGGAACATATAATGTTAAGCTCACATTGGAGCAAGAAGGGAAGACATATACTTCATCAATCGTGCCTGTGACGGTTAGAGCATGTCCTTCAATAGAGACTTGCGATAATCCCGGTTTGCTTCCCAAAACAGATTGGCGTCTCTTGAAATTTTTTAGCCAGGAAGTGAATTATCCCGGACTTGCCGAAATGGCGATAGATGATGATCCAAATACAATTTGGCATACAAGATGGAGTACGGGCAATGATACGATTCCTCATGAAATGCAGATTGATTTTGGATTTGAATATAAGGTATTCAAGTTTGCATATCAGGGAAGAGCCGATGGCGTGAATGGAAGAGTGAAGGATGCAGAATTCTACTTTACCAAAGACACTTCAGATTGGGGTAAAGCATATCCCGCAACATTTGACAATAGCAGTGCGATTCAATGGTTGAAATTGGATTCAGCCGGAATCAATGCGAGATATGTGAAGTTTCGATCCTTAAAAGAAATCAATGGCAATCCATGGACAACGGTTGCGGAGTTTTATGCTCAAGGTTGCATCCCGCAGGAGCCAAGTTCGGTGAAAGAAGACATGGCTGTTTTGGCTGTATTTCCTAATCCGACTACGGGATTTGTGAATATTCCATTATCCGGAGTGCATATCAAGCATATTGACATTATCGATGTTCAAGGGCGAATAGTTCGTAGTTTTGTAGGCCAATTTGATCAGAACGGCATTATTGTTGATTGCTCCGGTATTGGAACCGGTTTTTTTCAAATTCGGTTATACGACATGAATGATACAGTGTATCGTTGTTCAATTGTTAAACAATAGTTTGGTGTATAGATGAAAACATTTGTTTACCTATGCTTTGCATTGATCGGTTTATTACAGATCGACATCAATGCCCAAGGCTGTGTTGCAACTCGAGGAATGAGTTCATGTGGTGGAGGAAATGCAATGGGCATGTCCATTAATTTGTCTCCCGGTGAATGGAATCTCGTTACTGGATATAGATATTTCGAATCGTTCAGACATTTTCGTGGAGATCATGAAGAGCCGGAAAGAGTTGCAAACGGTACTGAAGTATGGAATTGGTCAAGCTTTTTGGATGTCACTTTGAATTATGGCATCACCGATCAATTATATGCCACAGCAACTTTACCATATATGCATCATAATCGTTCATCGATGTATGAGCATGGTGGAAATCCACCGAGCGGTCTTGGACAGAGACACTCCACTGGTTCTTCCGGATTATCCGATATCAGATTAGGTATTGGATATTGGTTGTTTGAACCATTTGAACATGATTTCAATTATGCAATCGGGCTTGGTGTGAAAATGGCTTCAGGAAAATATGATTGTCAAGACTTGTTTTACAATCAGGGTCCGAAACGCGATACCAATATGCTTCAATTTGTAGATCAATCCATTCAATTGGGAGATGGAGGAACAGGTTTCTCAATAGATCTTCAAGGTTATCATCCGGTCTCTCAAGAAATTGCCATTGCGACAAATGCATTTTACCTGTTCAATCCTCGTGAAACCAATGGTATACCAACGCTTAGAAAAGACGCTTTTGGAAATGTGATAGAGTTTTCAAGTCCTGATCAATATGGCGCAAGGATTGGTGCATTTTACAATTCACCATTTGGACTGAGTGGATATTTCGGTGGACGGATAGAAGGCGTTCCATCACATGATGCATTTGGTGGAAGCAGAGGATTTAGAAGACCAGGTTATGCGGTATCTGCGGAACCGGGAATTTCTTATGGTTTCAATTCAATGTCTGTGTTTTTCAGTTTGCCAATAGCATTGTATCGAAATAGAGTACAAAGTTATGATGATCTTGAAAAGACAAGGGTCAATGGTGTATTCACCAATGGCGATGCCGCATTTGCAGATTATGTCATCAATCTCGGATTTTCATGGAGATTTGGTGGCAAAGAACATGCGATGTAAATTTTCAAAATCATCATGAACCTTCACATCATTTATCGCATTTCCGATGCAGGGTATTCCAAAGTGAAACCTGCATTTATCAATAATGAAAATTGTTTGAGGAATGCCGTGATGGTTTTTCCAAATGCGAAATTCCATGTAATTGCGGACAATGTATCGGAAGAAACATATGCGATGATTTCTCGATATGTACAATCTGATGAAGTTACTCGAGTTTCCATAGGACATGGTGCAGGGACTTTCAATGTGGGTCTTGATCTTGCTTTGACATTTCCAGATGAAGATATTGTTTATCATCTTGAAAATGATTATTTGCATCTTCCGGGATCTGAGCGACTCATCCAGGAAATTTTGAATTATGGGGCATCATATTGCAGTCTTTATGATCATCCCGATAAATATAGGCCACCCTCTTTGGGAGGCAATCCATTTGTGGATGTGGATGGAGGTGAAGCAACAAAAGTCTATTGCATTGGGTCATCACATTGGAAAATCACAAATAGCACCACCATGACTTTTGCATGCAAAGTCCGAACACTCAAACAAGACATCAAAACATTAAGGAAATGGACGAACAAAGGTCATTGTCCGAATGATTTCAAGATGTTTCTTGAATTGAGAAAAAAAGGCAGGGCACTCATGACACCCATACCCGGCTTCTCAACACATGGCGAAACATTGTTTTTATCCCCGTTTACTGACTGGGAATCCATTGCTTTATCACGTTGAACTGCAGAGGTTTGACCATAAATCCTTATCTTCGTGGCACTTATTTCATCAATTCTATTCATCAAGGATAATACATGATCCGTTCAGCAATCATTGCAATGGCATGCATCGGACTATTTTCCGTCCAAGCATGTTCACAATCGTCCGATAAAGGAGCACCAATGGAACTCAAAACCCAGAAAGACAAAGCAAGTTATAGTATCGGTGTAAGCATCGGTAAAAACTTGAAAGACCAAAAGGTAGATATCACAACAGATATTTTGGTCAAGGGTTTGCTTGATGCATATACAGGTGCAAAAACACAATTGACAGAAAAGGAAATGGGCGATGTATTGACTCAGTTCCAACAAGAAATCATGGCAAAAGCACAAGAAGAAGCAGCCAAAAAAGGTGGCGAGAATAAAACAAAAGGCGAGAAGTTTCTTGCTGACAACAAAAACAAACCAGGTGTAAAGTCAACACCAAGTGGTCTTCAGTATTCTGTTATCACAGAAGGCACAGGTCCTAAACCAACTGCTTCATCAACAGTTAAAGTGCACTATACAGGTAAACTCATCGATGGCACAACTTTCGATTCATCGGTTGATCGTGGTGAGCCGGTTGAATTTCCTCTCAATGGTGTCATTAAAGGTTGGACAGAAGGCGTTCAGCTCATGAGCAAAGGATCTAAGTATAAATTCTATATTCCTGCTGAACTTGCTTATGGTGAGCGCGGAGCAGGCAATGCAATCGGACCAAATGAAACATTGGTGTTCGAAGTTGAATTGCTTGATATCGTGAAATAATTTCACGCCTTGAATATTCAAAGCCCGACAGTGTATACACGGTCGGGCTTTTTTTCTCTATATAAGAATGATGAAAGAGACGAGAGAACAAATACTAGGTAGGGCATTTGACCGACATATCTCTGTATCCGCCGGTGCAGGAAGCGGGAAGACACGTGTATTGGTGCAGAGATTCATTCATATCCTCGAACAACATCCGGGAATCGACTTATCATCCATAGTTGCAATTACATTCACAAGAAAAGCCGCAGCGGAAATGATGAAAAGAGTCATGGATGCAGTGGAAGAAAAATTACTTGATGCAATCAACCAAGAACGAATGCTTGATGTGGAAATGTGGTCGAGAATTAGGCAACATCTCAATGCTGCAAGAATTTCAACCATAGATTCTTTTTGCAGTCAGATAGTTCGTGAATATCCGATCGAAGCAGGAGTTCCACATACGCTTTCCCCGCTGCCTACAAGTAGAGCAGTCACGATGCGCATGCAATGCATCGAAGAAGCATTGATCCATGTACTAAATCCTGACCATCCATCAAAACAATTGATTGATTCGCTCTTTCATAAACATCATCATTCCACTATAACAAAAGCATTAGACCATTTATTGCAAAAAGGCTCATTGGCATTGAACGTTCTTGATGAACTTCATACTAGAAAAGATGAAGATATCATAGAACATGCATGGAAATCGATCCGGAAAGACTTGCTTGAACATATGAGCACAATGTTCATTGTAATGAGTGAATTGCCTGGATTTCTTGATTCAAGATTTATAGATGCACACCTTGTAATGCAATGGAAATCACTTCGCAAGCAAAGTCTTGAGATTCTTGAACAACCATTACATGATGAAACATTCACATTCTTACGAATGGTTGATGCATTGTCGAAAACGATAGTTTCACAATATGTCACGCAGAAGAAAACACCTGCAGTGAAATACGTAAAGTTCTCCGACATTTCCATTGATGATTGGATAGTTTCGAATTATGGATTGATCGAGGAAATACGCAAACAGTGCGATATCATAAGCACGATAGGTGAGATTGGTGTAGCTCTTGATGGCGGTTCTCTTTCCGCAGAAAAAGAAGCGTTAAGATTTTCCCGTTTATTGCTTGACATCGCTCTTCATGCTTCTTCATTGTTTGAAGCATATAAAAGAAATGAAGGAACGCTAGAGTTCAACGATGTACAAACAATAGCCATGGAATTACTTGATCATCCGGAGGCGGGTCCTAAAATACGATCAAGAATAAAGTTTTTAATGATTGATGAATTTCAAGATACCAATGCGATGCAATATGAATTGGCTTCAAGAATTGTTCGATCATTAAAAGGTGAAAAGAGCGATCAAGATGTAAATCTCTATATAGTTGGAGATCCGAAGCAAAGTATCTATGGATTTCGATCTGCAGATGTACGTGTATTTGGCTCAGCATCAAAAGACATACAGCAGGCAAATCTTTTTAATGGTACAGTAGATTATGCAGAACACTTGAACGAAGAAGAAAAAACCGGAAAATTATCACTATCAACTTCATTTCGTCTACTGCCGGGTATCATTGGTTTTGTTAATGATTTGTTTTCAACTTTGATGGGCAATAAAGCTGAAGGATATGAAGTAGCGTATGAACAAATGATAGGTGGGCGGAACATCGGTAATGAATTTACCGAGAAACAAGAAATAGGGAGTATTTCATTTCTGATTCATACACAAACAAATGAAGATGAATCGCAATCGATGATGGATGAGGCGGGTTTAATTGCCTCTGCAATCAAAGACATGGTTGTGAACAAAAGCAAAAAAGTATGGGATGTCATAAAGGATGAGCAAGGTAATATTCAGCATATCTTACGTGATGTGAAATTTAAGGACTGCACCATTCTCTATGAAAGAAGAACCATGGTACATGTACTCATGGCTGCATTAAGATCTGAGGGAATACCGTATTTCACAACCGGGAATAAGGGTTTTTATACATCCCCCGCAATCATTGACATCAGAAATTATCTTACATTCCTAAGTAATAGAAACAATGAATTGGCTCTTGCAGGAATACTACTTTCGCCGTTTTTTGGTGTGAGCGATGATGAATTATATGCAATAAGAAATGCATATGGTAGAAAAAGTCTCTGGGTGGCCATGAACGAATATGCCAATGTAGAATCAGGAGCTACGCAGCATTTGAAAGAAGCAGTTACAATCCTGTCGGCATTATTGGTCAAAGCTCAAACTATGTCCTTACCAATCTTGATTCACACCATTCTGGAAGCGTCTCATTGGAGGAATATTGTCAAAACCATGGAGGACGGAGCTCAATGGTTGGCAAATGCAGAGAAGTTAATAGGTATTGCTCGAGAGTTTGAGCAAAGAGGATTCAGGCATATCCATGCATTAGTACAAGAATTACAATTAGCCGCAGAATATGATGATGAATCCGAAGCGCCAATTGTCAATACCGAAGATGCAGTGAATTTAATGACAATTCATGCATCAAAAGGCCTAGAATTTCCGATCGTCATGCTATATGACACGAATGCCAAAGAGCGAATCTCACAGCCGGCATTGTTTGAATCCGATCAGTTCGGAATAGGATTGCCACTCATCAAAGAGTATCGTGTATCGGGTGCACATGAAACGTCTCAATCATTGATATCAATGGCTGTGTCTACAGAAAGAAAAGCAAGACTCTTAGCTGAAAAGAAGCGTTTACTCTATGTAGCCTTAACAAGAGCAAAAGACCATTTATTCATTTCTACTTCTCATAAAGATGGTAAGGAATATGCGGAGCGCAGCATGATGCAATTGATAAGCAGTCATTCCTCGGCTTATGAGATTGCAATTCTCAATACAGAAGGGAAGTCACTATATCATACATCTATACCGGTACTTGATGCTAATCAAGAAACCGTGTTACATAGGGAATTGGATATCCCTATTTCAATTATACGCACTCCATTTGATATTCAAACTGAAGAACTACAGGAAAGTCCGGTTCAAGAAGCATCGTTTCATTTGTTCGAGAAATCAAGACAGGAATATAAAGATGAGTGGTATTCCACCTCTCAATTCATGTTGTTGCAGTCTGATGAAGATAGTTTTAGAAAAAAATATGTTTTTGGATTTCCCGATACAAAAGCAGATCATCATGCAGGATTTATGAATGATGAAGGTCATGGAGATATATCAGCGGCTCAATATGGTATTCTTGTACATCGCGTCCTTGAACAAATTAAAACATGGATTCAACAAGATGGTGCAATCAATGAAGATCTTTTGCATTCTATCATTGAAGAACAAGTGAATGATTTCATGATATATTCTTCTGAAAAAGATGAGATATGTTCACGATTGCTTACACTTTGTAAAACGATTCATCAATCTGATTTCGTGCAATCTCATCTATCAGTGATTTCAAGAATAAAGACGGAATATTCATTATCCATACCAATCAATGATGATTTTTTTGTTGTAGTCTATGATGTTCTCATTGAAAAAGAAGATGGTAAGGCTCAGGTTTGGGATTGGAAAACAAATGCATGTTCCACAAGGAGTGAAGTTGATGCTCTCGTGAAAAAGTATGAGCTTCAGATGAAATATTATGCATATATCCTCCATTTGATGTATCCTTTGCAGGAAATCATCACAACCACATTATTGTTCACGGGCATGATACATAGTTCGGATCAACAAGATTGGATTAGGGATTTACATTGGAATCGAGATGATATGCCCATGATTAGACAAGAAATAGAACAACACATTGCTTCTGCCAAGAAATCCACTCTATTGTAAAAAAGTCACACTTAAGCGTAGCTTTTATATCGAACGACTCGTCACGATATTGACATCATATGGAGAATCATAATCCCGAGAAAATCTTCCAACCTCAGTCTGCATAGACATAGATGAAATTATTTCCATTGAGTCTGTCTAAATTGATTTCAATCGCGTCATCTCGAGTGTTTTTTTGTGAATTACATATAACACTTGTTTGGTCTCACCCATTGTTGGCAGCGTAATTCTATCAATTGCTCCATCATTTCTGGTATGAATGGTAATCCATGATACTGCTTAAAGAAGTACAACTGCATTCGTACTGTCTATTGTTTCGTTGGTTATCATCAGTGTATCATAGCAGTAGAATATAGTTAATCCTCATACAGGAAGAATCACCATCTTTTTAGGAACATATTCGGTTGTGACTGAACATGATGATTACTATAATTTACTGTACTTTATCATCAAAATCAGGAAATACATCGATGGCAGGTAAGTTCTATCTATCAGTTCCCCAAAAATGGTGATGACATTACATACACAGCCATATCAAAGTTGCATAGTTGCAAACTAAAGAAGAGGTGAATTACCGTAATAAAAGCTCCCACATTCCTTCGCTTCTAAACCATATCAAACTTTTTCTTTTGGGATTATAGAAAGCACAGTAATTATACTGTTCATACCATGTGGTTTGTTTCATTCCCTTAGTGCCGGCTCGCACATACTTGAATGCTCTGTCTTTGCCGATTCGAAGGCGTAGCACTTTGTTCTGAAATGAATCATCCACTGATTTATTTCCAATGATATGGGGAGATCTACCACCCACAATATAGATCGCATTCATATGATAATCATATGCTCCAATCCCTTCGATATCGATACTTTCTTCATGAGGCCCAATGATTTTTTTGAATGTGTGTTGTTCATAGTCAAAAAGAAACAAATCTCGAAGCCAACACCAAACGCCGAGATCATTGCGAATTGCCTTTCCATCGGGACATTCTTGTTCTAATTGATTACCTGAACAACTTCCAAAACCTGATAACACATAAAGATGTGGCTTATCCGGATGACCTAGAATAAGGTTGCTATGTGATCGTTTCGGCGGATTGCAATTATCAATATTCGGGTGAACAGTTACCCAATTTCCATTCCCTTCATATTCCACGGCCCAGTTTTTCAATGAATAAAAACCATATCCACCAAAGTATCCCAGACTCTGGTTTCTGTCATTCCAATACAGTGCCGCATAATGAGATTCTTCATCTTCTCTGTGATTGGAATAGGGTGTGACTTCGCATGTATTGATATCCACTGCATATTTGACCTCTTTGCCTCCAAGACCAAAGAGAATTCTTTTGCCTACTTTATCAAGCGTAAACCTGTCTCCAAGCGGTATGGTTGATTTCCAGGCAATGCTATCAACATGATATGTATCAAGGTGAATCGCAAATAGATGATTTCTTCCAAAAGCATAGACTATATTATTCTCGCGGTCATAAGCATTGGTTGAGAACTGCAAATGCTGAATTGAGAATGATGAATCCGGGATTCGTAATTTCCATTGTGGTTTGCCATTCAATGTGGTGAACAACAAAAAAGAAAGAATCAGTACCCTCATGAACAATCTTAATATGTGAAGTAAAACCCTTTTACCCGCAGAAAATCAGTGCAAACCCTATGTTTCAACGATTTAAAAATGACTTCAATGCATCAATACAAAACTCAATGACATGAATGATGATAGATTCGATGAATGCTGTTATGTCTTTGACTTGATCAAATGAAAATGGTTTCAATAAATCCTTCCAACCGAATCCTTTGCCTTGGGAAAGCAGCGTATAGAACATTGAACCGTATAAAAACAAGACAATCGCAGCCATCATTGATGATGCGAATATCAAAAGATTTTTATTGAATGAATTCTTTAATTTCATTGTCTGTGCTCAATTAGCATGGACAAAATTACAAGTTTTTTATCTCAGCAATCAAATCTTGCAATACTTTTTTTGAATCACCGAATAGCATGGATGTTTTGGGTCTGAAGAAGAGATCATTCTCGATACCTGCATAACCAGGCTTCATGCTTCGTTTGTTCACTATGACATGTTTGGCTAATTCCACATCCAAAATGGGCATACCATAGATTGGGGAGCTTGAATCCGTCTTTGCTGCAGGGTTCACGACATCATTGGCTCCAAGAACAAGCACTGCATCGACGGAAGGAAATTCATCATTGATTTCTTCCATTTCTTTGAGTTTTTCATAGGGTACATCGGCTTCTGCGAGCAATACATTCATGTGTCCGGGCATGCGTCCTGCCACCGGATGAATCGCATATGTAACCTCAACACCTTTTTCTGCAAGTAATTTTTCCAATTCATGGCAAGCATGTTGGGCTTGTGCCACGGCAAGTCCATAACCGGGAACGATGACAACTTTTGAAGAATATGACATCAACACTGCCGCATCCGATATGGACATTTCTTTATATGCTCCTTGAGCTCCGGCGGATTGACCCGATTGTGCGCTTGCTCCGAATGATCCAATGAGCACATTCAGCAATGATCTGTTCATTGCATTACACATAAGCACGGTCAATAATGTTCCTGCAGCACCTACAAGTATACCACCGGTAAGCATTGCAGTATTGTCATAGAGAAAACCACCACATGCAGCTGCAATTCCGGTGAAGGAATTGAGTAGCGAAATCACGACGGGCATATCTGCGCCGCCAATTGGAAGTACGAAGAGTACTCCATATATGGCTGAAATTGCAAGTATGGCATAGAAAAATGTGATTGTTTCTTCTGGACGCAAGAATAAGATCATGCATGTCAAACCGAGTGTAATAATCAACATGAGAATATTCACTATATGCTGACCATTGAATGCATAATCATTCAATCTGCCATCCAATTTTGCCCATGCGATCATGGATCCTGTGAATGAAACTGATCCTATTATCAATCCGGCAAGAATGACGAGCAGCATACCACCATCAAGTGTTGAAAAATAGGTATATCCACCGCCTGCATATAATTCGGGTTTGAAATCATGCACCAAGTGTTTGAACTCGATGATGGAGATGAGTGCTGCGCATGCTCCACCCATGCCATTGAATAAACTCACCATTTGTGGCATGGCTGTCATTTTCACATTCTTTGCAGATAGTGTTCCAATCACTCCGCCAATGGCAAGACCACCAATAATCCAAAGATGATTTCCAAGATGATCACCGGCATCATTTGTGTACAAGAGTATTGTACCAATGATTGCCATGCCCATACCGAGCGCGGCAACGGTATTTCCTTTGCGAGCGGTCTTAGGATTGGAAAGCATCTTCAAACCAAGAATGAAGGTGATTGATGCTATAAGGTATATGAAGAGAAGAAGAGATTCCATGCGATTCATTTTT
>SXZI01000195.1 GCA_005788035.1 Bacteroidota bacterium | reverse complement strand
ATTATTGACTGTTTTCATGCTTATTTCAAGCCTTGAAATACATGCTCAAACAACAGTGCAAGTACCTATTAAGGTAACTGATGAAAACAATTCACCTTTAAAAGGTGCATCAGTAAGAACTCAGTCTTATGGAACAAAAACCAAAGAAAATGGAGAAAGTACTCTGCAACTATTGCCCGGAAAATACACTCTGTCTATTTCTTATGTTGGTTATGCTACAAAGCTCATTGATATAACCGTGCAATCCCAAATGTCAATGCAGGTTGTACGATTGATACCTGGCGAAACAAGGACGCAAGATATTACAGTTTTCGGAGCTTCACGTAGACAACAAAAAATCACAGAAGCTCCAGCTGCAGTTTCAGTTGTTACTTCGAATGAACTTGCCCGAGCCACTTCACATGGACAAGTTGCAAAGACAATTGAAGGTATCCAAGGCGTTGATGTTGTCCAGAGTGGTATGAATGACTTTAACGTGAATATGAGAGGATTTAATAATTCTATTAATCGTCGAGTATTGGTTCTGCTTGATGGAAGAGATCCATCTACTCCTTTGTTGAATCTTGTTGAGTGGAATTCATTTCAAACCAATATGGGTGATATTGCCTCGATTGAGGTGGTTCGTGGACCCGGATCAGCATTATATGGTTCGAATGCATATAATGGAGTGATTAATATCACTTCAAGTGCTCCAAAAGACATTCAAGGAACGAGAGTAAGTCTTACCGGAGGTCAATTCAATACATTTCGTGGAGATATACGACATGCCGGCGGGTTTGGTTCTCTCTATTATAAACTAAATGCAGGTTATTCTACGCAAAGTCAAAGTTGGGTGAATTCAAGAGATACTACAAAGGGTGGTGTTTTGGAATATCCCGGCTTGGCACGTGATGTAACCGGTAATCGCGCTGGAGTAGGTAATATCACTAGCATAGATTCACTTATCAATGCAAACAGAAATGCTACAAATATGTTCGGATCCGCTCGATTTGATTATGAATTGAATACTGATGAACGCCTAACGGCAGAATTGGGTTTTTCTCGATATGGTGGTGAATATTTCGTTAATCAAACAGGACGCATTCTCATCAATGATGTTGAGAAACCATTTGTAAGATTGGCATATAATACATCCTCACTCAATATTCAAGCACATTGGAATAGAAGAAATACAATAACGCCTCAGATAGTGATGAATGCAGCGGCAAGTTCTGCGGAAAGAAGTGATGTTTATGTCATTGATGCTCAGTGGAATGGTTCTTTTATGAATGATGCAATGAAATTGATCATTGGTGCATCACATGAATATCAAGCCGTTAATACTTCATTACTTGGCGCATTACCTTTATTGAATCCTGATGGTCTCCACAATAATTTCAGTGGTGTTTATGCACAAGCGGAGTTGGACATTATGCCTTCTTTGAGATTTGTTGGAGCGGCTAGAATTGATCGTTCAACATTCTTTGATACACAGTTTTCTCCAAAAGCGGCATTGGTGTTTTCTCCCATTCAAGATCATACATTCAGATTGACATTGAATCGCTCTTTCTTGCGACCAAGCTATGCAGATTTGTATAGATATTCACCGGCCGGAGCACCTGTAAACTTGGCAGCTATTGATACCTTGATTTCTTCAAGAAATGGAATTACCCCACTTGGACTTTCCAGAACTACCCCGCAATGGAATCTAGGTAATCCCAATATTCAAGTTGAAACTGCGATGTCATATGAATTTGGATATAAGGGGATCATCAATAAAGACTTCTTTGTGACAGTTGATGCATATTTAAATAGAAGAACGAACTTCATATCCGTTCCTTTGGGCGGACTTGCGCCCGATGTATATTCACCTGTGCGTTATGCAAATCAACAAGCAAATGATGAACTCAAAGCAGAACTGGACAAGATTAATAGATTATTCTATGATCGTTTGGCAAGAATGCCGCAAACCGGTTTACCTGCTTTGATTATAACTCCAAAAAACATAGGTGTTATTAATGAATATGGTCTTGAATTTGGATTGAATTATTATATCATGAACGGACTTATATTCCAAGGCAATTATGCATATCTTGATTTTACTGTGGAAGAGAATGCATTGCAAACTCAGAAGATTGTACCAAATACCTCTCCACATAGAGTCAATCTTGGTCTGCAATATGATAAGGATGGCTTTGAAGCCGGCATTCAAGTTCGAGGAGTGAACGGATTCACATGGGTGGCAGGTCTATTTGAAGGGTATGTTCCCGAATATTGGCTTGTAAATCTCAATCTTGGATATACGATCTCACCCACAATAAAGGTTGGCGCAACTATATTCAATGCTCTTGATAGAAGACATTATCAGATTTTCGGAGGGACGATCCTTCAAAGAATGGGAACGATGAATCTGACGGTTAACATATAATGCATCACACATAGAAAAAGGCTCTGAAATAAATCAGAGCCTTTTTTATTGTCGGTGTGGCGGGATTTGAACACACGACCCCTACTACCCCACAGTAGTGCGCTACCGGGCTGCGCTACACACCGATTGGAGTACAAATGTAGGGTTTTTTTTGATATGATTCCATGTGGATTTGCCTCAAGGTAATACCAGCAATCTCTCAGTGAGTACAACTCCTTCAAATTGTACGCAGATAAAGTATGTGCCGCTAGATAATCCATCTGTATTGAAATACACTGTATGATTCTTACCTAGTGATTGAAGATCATTGAATTCTAGGTTGTTAACGTACTTTACTCTGCCATGGATATCACGAATAGTGCATAGATATGTTCCTAATCGAACGATGGGGAATTCAATGGAAACATCATCGGATGATTGTGATGGATTTGGAAAGACTTTCAAAGCTAATGGAGTTTTTCCATTTAAAATTAAACGCTTGCCATCTCCTTCTTCGCAAACTTCTAATTCAATTACACCATCAATAAATGAAATGTTAGCATTCTGAGTGCCTTTCCATTGTACAGGTAACCAATTCAATGGTGCTGAAGTCATACTATCCAATTGTATGATACCTGAAACAATTGTTAACAAAGAATCATAGCCTGAAATAAACTTATTATTGAATGTAATGCTGACAATACGATTTCCACTTACATCGAGATAGCTAGTCATGGTGCCAAATGATGTCGTCTTTGGATAAAAGAAAGCTCCGTCAACAACAAAGGAAAGAGTCATGTCGCCTAATACTGAATCTGTACCCGTCATTGCACTAAGAATTGGTATTTCATAGCTATTGGCTTTTGGATCTGCTTTTGATTTATTTCCAAAACGAATTGACATTGGAGGAAGATTTGCTGTAGCTGAAAGTGGAATAGACAACATAGCGTCACATGATGCTTCTACAATATTCGTAACTATGAGCAATGTGTCAGTAACTGTTCCGGGAGAATTCATAAACACAGATATAGTAAATTCTATCGAGTCATTTGGTTGCAATGTATAAGGCAACGGTGGATTTGTAATACTAACTTCAAAGGGAGATTGTAGACCAAATAATCCAGATGCTATAGTTGCCGGGGCATTGCCAATGTTCCTTACAGTAATGGATTGTTTGGTTGTAAAACCAATAGGTTGATTCTGAACTGTTAAAACACTCGGATTTGCAGTGAGTAAAGCCCTTTTGCCACTTCCTTGAATTGTGATCACATCTATCGTATCGCAAAGTGGATGATGTACTTCAATAGTGACATTGTCAT
>SXZI01000194.1 GCA_005788035.1 Bacteroidota bacterium | reverse complement strand
CCGGATGCAAATAGTCCACAAGGTGCATATGCCGGTGGATCGTATTTCAGCAGGACCGGGAGGGATTTATCAGGATTCAATGCATTGACATTCTATATCAAAGCAACACAATCAGCAACAATTGATGTGATTGGCTTTGGAAATGATTTTGGTGCATCAACATATCAGGTTGCAATGAATGCATTACCTGTAAATACAAATTGGAAAAAAGTGATCATACCAATTCCGGATCCTCAGAAATTGACAGGAGAAAAAGGTTTATTCTATTATTCTACCGGTCCAATCAATGAAAAAGGATATACATTTTGGATAGATGAAGTCCGCTTTGAAAAAGTACCCGATTTGGGAATATGTACGGGTGCGATATACGGTGGAGAAGACAAAAAAGTGCCAAATGTAGAAAAAGGTTCTGTAATCAGAATAGAAGGAATTCAAGCCACGGTAAGTTTGCCAAACGGAATAAATCAGACAATGGGAATTTCCCCATCATACTTTTCATTTGAATCTTCAAATACATCAATCGCAAAAGTATCATCTCAAGGAATTGTTCAAGTTCTTGACTCAGGGAATGTCATAATCACCGCAAAGTTGGGTGCAGTAAATGCAAAAGGTTCATTGGAGCTATCAGCAAAAGGTACTGCGATGATTCCGACAACACAAGCTCCGATACCATCTGTGAATGCAAGCAATGTGATTTCACTGTATAGCAATGCGTATACCAATGTTCCAATTGATACATGGAATACTCATTGGCAATATTCAACAACTGATAACACATTTATCAAAATCAACAATGATGATGTCATTCGCTATTACAACTTGAATTTTGTTGGTGTGGAATTCTCCTCCAATCAAATAAATGCAACCTCGATGACGCATTTCCATATTGATATCTGGACACCAGATCCCACTACAACACCGAATAATGTAAAAGTGATGCTTGTAGATTTTGGAGCAAATGCCGTTTATGGCGGTGGAGATGATGTATCACATGAAATTACAGTCAATGCGCCAACTTTACAGTCAAACAAATGGATCAGTCTTGATATACCTTTGTCGAGTTTCACAGGTCTGACTTCAAGGGCACATCTATCACAATTGGTATTATCGGGTACGGTTTCAAATTTGTTTGTGGACAATGTGTATTTATACAAAGCGGTTTCAACAGTTCCAACTGCTGGTGCTCCCATTCCCACATATCCGGTTGGTGATGTGATATCGATATTCAGTGATGCATATACAAATGTTCCTGGTACAAATCTATCTCCCAATTGGGGTCAAGCGACAGTGGTGAGTACGCCAATCATAGGAGGAAATACAACACTTCTATATTCAGGCTTGAATTATCAAGGAATTCAATTTGGTTCAAATCAAAATGTTTCGAATTATGGATTTCTTCATTTGGATTATTATGCAGCGAATACTAACTCACTTCAGGTATTTCTCATAAGCCCGGGTCCAATTGAAACACCATACTCTCTATCTGTCCCAACAGGATCAGGATGGAAAAGTATAGATATACCACTTAGTGCATTTTCACCCGTTGCCCTCAACAGCGTTTTCCAGTTGAAATTTGTGGGTAATGGGAATGTGTATCTTGATAATATTTTGTTCCGAAAGTAAAACCAATTCAATTCATTTTGCATTGAATATGAGAGAATCATCTTACATGAAAAAACTACATACAATACTCATTATCTTCACGTCTTCACTTGTCATGTTCTTATATGGTTGTGAACAACAAGCAATTCAAACATTACCCGAAAGATCATGGACATTGACCTGGAGTGATGATTTTGAAGGACCTTTAGGAAGTTCACCTGATAAATCTAAATGGACCTATGATATTGGTGTTGGAAACAATGGATGGGGTAATAGTGAACTTCAACATTATACAAACAGACCAATTAATGTACAATTGAATGGTGAAGGTCAACTTGTTATCACCGCAAGAAAAGAATCATATGCGGGATCAGGTTTTACTTCTGCCAGAATCAAAACACAGGGATTATTCAGCCAAACTTATGGTAGATTTGAAGCAAGGATAAAAACACCGACAGGACCTGGCATTTGGCCCGCCTTTTGGCTGCTGGGTGATAATATCTCCGAAGTGAGTTGGCCACAATGCGGTGAAATAGATATTATGGAACAAAGAGGTCAGCAACCAACCATAACACATGGTAGCGTCCATGGTCCGGGTTACTTTGGAGCGAATGCCAAAACAAAACCATTCGGACTTATGTCTGGTAGATTCGATACTGAATTTCATCTCTACGCAATCGAATGGGGGGAAGATTATATTGACTTCTTCATTGATGATTATTTGTTTCAAAGGATTCAACCTCAGGATCTTTCAGGAGAATGGGTATTCAATAAACCATTTTTTATGATTCTTAACATTGCGGTCGGAGGTAATTATGTGGGATATCCTACCACAGGAACTCCATTTCCACAAGCTATGGTCATAGATTATGTAAGAGTTTATAAGAAATCCTGATTTCTGAATCGCAGTTCATGAATTTGAGTAAGAGTTCAATGTGAAAGATCATTCGATACATATTCACCCCAATACTGATGGTTCTCTCAAGATTGTCCGTATAAATAATGAGGAATATTTCAAGATTCCCAATATTGATCAAATGCCAACTTTTTTCATGAGTGTTGTCAGTGATTCAAATCATTGGATGTTCATAGCAAGCAATGGTGGATTGACTGCAGGAAGGACAAATGCAGAACATGCATTGTTCCCTTACTATACAGATGACAAGATCATTGATTCCACAGAACTTGTTGGAAGCAAAACAATCATACAAAATGATAGTAAAGAGAATCCGTATTCTTGGGAACCATTCTCAATCAGAAATCAAATATTTGATATCGAAAGAAATCTGTATAAACATCGTTTGGGAAATTCAATCATATTTGAAGAAATAAATCATGATTTGAACTTGACTTTTTCATATCAGTGGTCAATGAGTGATAAGTATGGATTTGTGAAAACATCAACACTAAAAAACAATTCCATTGGGGATCAACACATACGAATTCTTGACGGATTGCAAAATGTAATGCCGGCTGATATAGGAAGTGAATTACAAAATGCCTTCAGCAATCTTGTCAATGCATATAAATACTCAGAACTCCATGAAGAATCGCGGCTTGGAATATTTTCGCTAAGCGCAAGGATAACAGATCGAGCAGAACCTAGTGAAGCATTATTTGCAAACACCATTTGGTCCGTAGGACTTGAAAACCCCGTCATTCTGCTTTCATCAAAACAAGTCGATAGTTTTCGAAAGGGAGATTCGATTGATACAGAACAAGAAATCAAGGGTGACAGAGGAGCATATTTTGTATCAGCAAAAATGTCAATACCGCCACAAGAGTCCGCTGAATGGAAATGTGTTGCCAATGTTCATCAATCTCAATCTCAAACAATAGCACTAATAGATGATATCGTACGGAATCCGGAGTTGGATACTATTCTTGTAGATGATATCAAGAAAGGATCCACGGAATTATTGGACAAAGTGATGTCTATTGATGGCTTACATGTTTCTGAAGATCCACTCATCGACAGTAGACATTATTCCAATACATTGTTCAACGGAATGCGTGGCGGCATATTCCCAAAGAATTACACCATTCAAAAAAAGGATTTTCTGACATACATTGAACATGGAAATATCTCGGTTCTTCAGAATGCGCAGGAACACCTTACCGAGTTACCAATGGAATTCAACTTGAATGATTTATCATCATGGATTGGAAAGATCAATGATATTTCATTCACTCGATTGGCGTTGGAATATTTACCTCTCACATTCAGCAGAAGGCATGGAGATCCAAGTAGGCCTTGGAATAGATTCTCCATCAATACAAAAAACAGCGATGGCTCCCTAAAACTTGATTATCAAGGTAATTGGCGTGACATATTTCAGAATTGGGAAGCATTGGCATATTCATATCCTCTTTTTATCGAAGGAATGATTCGCAAATTTCTGAATGCCTCCACATTTGATGGGTATAATCCTTATCGTGTATTGAAGAACGGATTTGATTGGGAAACAATTGAACCACATAATCCTTGGTCATATATCGGATATTGGGGTGATCATCAAATCATATATCTATTGAAACTACTGGAAGTACTCAGAGATACGCAACCAATAAAACTGAATGATTTGCTTGAATCAGATGCATTTGCTTTTGCTCATATTCCGTACATAATAAAATCATACGATGAAATTGTGTCGAATCCCAAAAGCACAATTGATTTTGATCATGAACTGCAAGAACGTATCACCAAAGACATGGACATGATTGGTTCGGATGGTGCACTGGTCAAGAATACCAAGGGTGATATACATCATGTTCATTTCATAGAGAAGTTATTGAGTACTGTATTGGCACGACTCACAAATTATGTTCCCGACGGCGGTATTTGGATGAATACACAAAGGCCTGAATGGAATGATGCTAACAATGCATTGGTGGGTAATGGTTTGTCAATGGTGACTTTGTATTATCTCTATCGATTTGTATTATTCTTTCAAGATATCATCAATAAGAGTACAAGTACATCTTTTCTGATATCTGAAGAACTGCATGAATATTTTACATCCATGTTCAATGTGTTTTGTAAATATCTTGATGCTGTCAATGACATTAATGATAACAAAAGAAAGTCCATAATGGATGAACTCGGTGATTTGGGAAGTTCATATAGAAAACGCATTTATCATGAATCCTTTTCGGGGAACAAAAGAACATTGTCAAGGCAAGAAATAAGCACATTTCTTCATACAGTTCTTGTGCATCTCCAGGCTTCCATTGCTAACAATAAAAGACAAGATGGATTGTATCATGCATATAATATTTTGACATTGACATCAGATGAAGCTATCATATCACATTTACCTGAAATGCTTGAGGGACAGGTTGCAGCCATCAGTTCAGGTTATGTTTCACCTGAAGAGACAATATCTATACTGGACTCCATGAGAAAGGGAAATCTCTATCGAGAAGATCAGAATAGCTATATGCTGTATCCAATAAAGAAAGTACCGAAATTTCTGGAAAAGAATATTCTTCCAATTGTAAAGGTAGAATCTTCTACTTTGCTTATGACATTACTCAAAGATGAAAATCAGGATATCATTCAAAAAGACATACATGGAAATTATCATTTCAGGGGTGATTTGACCAATGTACGCGAATTTCACACTGCATTGCATGTACTTGATCCAATATATCATGAGTTGGTGAAGGCCGAGATAAAATCACTCACTTTACTCTATGAATCGGTATTCAATCATAAAGAGTTTACAGGCAGATCGGGTACTTTCTTTGCATATGAAGGGATAGGTTCGATTTATTGGCATATGGTATCGAAATTGAGATATGCTGTTCAGGAAATATATATTAAGTCAATCCACGATAAGTGTGATGATGAGATTATTGAACGAATCATGAATCATTATACTCAAATTACAGACGGAATAGGTGTTCACAAATCCCCCAAGAATTATGGTGCTTTCCCTACCGATCCATATTCTCATACGCCATATGGTAAAGGAGTTCAACAACCAGGAATGACGGGTCAGGTAAAAGAGGATGTGATTTGTAGAATGAGGGAAATGGGTGTGTCATATACTGATGGTAAAATACGATTCATACCACATTTGTTGTCCAAGAAGAAATTCTACATGACAGAAAAAACGATACACTTTAGAAATGTTCTTGGCCAGATTCAAGAGATGCAAATACCACGTAATTCAATGTTTATATCTATTTGCCAAACACCCATCATTATCACACTTGCCGAAAAAAACGAAATAACAGTTTACAAACAAGATATGATCATAGAAACCAGTCCATCACTTGAGCTTTCATCAGCAGACAGTATGAGTATATTTTCGAGGAATGGCATGATTCAACAAGTGCATGTTGTATATAAAGCATACGAATTGCATATATGAACATAAACCTCAAAACCATTCTGAGCGTTCACACTTTCTATGTGTTCATAACATGCTCCTTATTCTTCCTTTTCCAATCTCCAAAATCAATGCTATCATTTTCCCAGATACAAGATGTCAAAAATGTAAGAATCTTTGAAACCTCGGCTAAAGGGCATGCACTTAAAGAAATACAATCATCCCCTCATCTTGGGGACTCCATTCATGTAAAGATTGACACCAGTAAAAAATATCAACACATAGTTGGATTTGGTGGCTCATTTACGGAAGCATCTGCTTATTTATTGAATGCCATGAGTGAATCAAAAAGAGCAGCAATCATCAAAGCTTATTTTTCCGATGAGGGTGCTCAATATTCACTCACAAGAACTCATATAAATTCATGTGATTTCTCACTTGGTCATTATGCCTATGCAATGGTTCCGGGCGATATTTCCCTTGAGCATTTTTCCATACAAAAAGATGTACAAGATCTTTTTCCGATGATCAAATCCGCTCAATCATTCTCTACAGAAGGATTCCGATTGATAGCATCACCTTGGACAGCTCCACCTTGGATGAAAGACAACAATGATTGGGTTGGTGGAAAATTACTTCAGCAGTATAATAACACTTGGGCTTTATACTATGCCAAGTATATCAAAGCCTGTTCAGAACATGGCATTCCTATTTGGGGAATTACTGTCATCAATGAACCTCACGGAAATGGTAACAATTGGGAAAGTATGTTATTTACACCTGAGGAAATGACAATGTTTGTTCAGCAATATCTTGGTCCTACATTGGAAAGAGAAGGCCTCGGAAATGTTAATATTCTTGGTTATGATCAAAATCGTGCTGGACTGAAACAATGGGTTGATGTGATGTATAAAGATTCCTCCTCATCACGATATTTTGCGGGCACTGCAATACACTGGTATGAGAGTACATATGATTTTTTTCCAAAGGAGTTGCAATATGCTTCTTCTAAGGGATCAAATAAATATTTGATTCAAACAGAAGCCTGCATTGATGCCGAAATACCACATTGGAAGGATGATTCTTGGTATTGGAAAGAAGAAGCAACTGATTGGGGTTGGGACTGGGCACCTGATGATCAGAAGCATCTACATCCTAAATATGCACCTGCACATAGATATGCTCGAGACATCATTGGGTGTCTTCAAAATAATGTACACGGCTGGATAGATTGGAATATGGTACTTGACAAACAAGGTGGTCCAAATTGGTTTAAAAATTGGTGCATAGCTCCTGTTATAGTTGATACTGCAAGTGATGAAGTGTATTTTACACCATTATACTACATCATGTCTCATTTCAGCAAGTATATCAGGCCAGGTGCACAAATTATTGGTAGTTCCTGTTCACATCCCGATATCATGATTGTTGCTGCCGAAAACCCGGACAAATCAATTGCAGTCACAGCTTTCAATCCAACAAAACAACAGAATGCATTGAGTATACAATTACATGATCAACATATATTTGTACAGATAGATGGACAGGCCCTTCAAACGATACTCTTTACTAACAAGTAAACAATCATGATACAAAAAGCTACAACGGCAAAGGTTCCTTTTATTCAAAAGGCAGCATTTGGTTCAGGACATTTGGTCAACAACTTATTTCCCGGTTCTCTGGGTGTGTTTTCCTTTTTCTTGTTGACCACTTATGGTATTGATCCATTCTTGGCCGGACTGCTAGGCGGAATACCTAGAATATATGATGCCATAACAGATCCGATAATGGGTTATATCTCTGACAACACAACTTCAAAATGGGGTAGAAGGCGTCCCTATATCTTTATCGGTGCGATAACAAGCGGATTATTGTTTGCAGCATTGTGGCAACTATATGCCGAGAACACACAATCATATAATTTTTGGTATTTCATGATATTCTCTTTGCTGTTCTTGACCGGCAACACAATTTATTCAACACCATTGATTGGATTGGGTTATGAGATGACATCCGATTATAAAGAACGAACAAGACTCATGGGATTCTCTCAAACGATTAGCCAACTTGCTTGGATGATTGTGCCTTGGCTTTGGGTGATGATTGCAGATCCGGATTTATATCCAAATCAGGCCGTTGCAATCCGTAGTCTTTCAATTTGGGTTGGTGTATCCTGTTTGATACTTGGTATCATGCCTGCAATATTTTGTCGTGAAATAAATCAAGATGCAATAACAAATCGCGATACAATTACTCTTCGTAACCTTCTACAAAACATGAAAGGGTTGTGGAACAATATGAAATTGATTTTTAAGAATGTTCCATTTGTGAAATTATGCATGGCAACATTTCTTGTATTCAATGGATTTCAGATGGTTGCATCATTTAGTTTCTTCATTATCGTTTACTATTTATTCAATGGGAGTTTTGAAGATGCCGGAAATTGGCCGGCATGGTTTTCTACAATAGGAGCGATCGCCACAGCATTTCTCATTATACCTGTCATTACCTGGATGTCACATAAATGGGGGAAACGTACGGCATTCTTACTTTCAACAGGAATATCTATTATTGGTTATGTTCTCAAATGGTGGGGATTCAATCCTGATAATTTATGGATGATGTTCATACCTATTCCATTACTTTCTTTTGGACTAGGAGGGCTTTTCACTCTCATGATGTCTATGACAGCGGATGTTTGTGACCTTGATGAATTTAATAATGGAATGCCTAGAAAGGAAGGAACATTTGGGGCAATTTATTGGTGGATGGTAAAACTTGGTCAAGGCTTGGCATTGGTATTGGGTGGATTGGTATTGAAAGTCATTGGATTTGAAGGCGGTGCCGCCATGCAAAGTCCTGAAACAATTGTCAATTTACGATTGGCAGACATCATCATCCCTTCTTTGACTGCAGGATTGGCCATATTGGTAATGTGGAACTATGATTTGAATGAAGACAAAGCTCACGAAATAAAAGCAGAACTGGTAAAAAGACGTGGCGAGCTGTAACGAAATTTTATCGGAACTGTTATATCTTTGCAATTGTTAAGTACTTGTATCCTAATCACTTTCCTAAGTTATTTTCATGAAACATTTCGTACTCTTTTTCAGCTTGGTTTTGAGTTGCATTGGTCTAAATGCTCAGCCGAAAACCAGCGCTCCAACCCCTCCAACAAGAAATGCAGCGGATGTCATTTCAATTTATGGCGGTGCCTATGCAGGTATTGCAGGTGTAAACTATAATCCTAACTGGGGCCAATCAGGCGGTGTAAATCCGGCTTTTGATCCAGGAGCGGGTGATGTAGTAATGGCATACACCAATTTCAATTATCAAGGAACAGGTTTCGAAGGAAATGCACAGAATGCATCAGAAATGGAATTCATCCATATCGATGTATGGACCAGCAATGCCACAGTATTGAAATTCACCCCGATTGACAATAGTGGAAATGGCCCTGCAGAAGTATTGGTTGATGTCACACTCAAAGCAGGTGCTTGGAGCAGTGTGGATTTACCAAAATCAGCATTCACAGGCATGTCATGGAAATCCGTCATCCAGCTAAAATTTGATGGTCAAGCAGGTGTTTCACCTTCTGATATTTATTTGGATAATATATACTTCTGGAAAAAGCCTGCTGCAACAGGTGAAGATGCTACATTGAAAGAATTAAAAGTTGATGGCAATACAATTCCAGGATTTGCACCAAGTGCATTAAAATATGCATATGGTGTTCCCGGTGGAGGAGCTGTGCCTCAAATTACTCTTGCAACAACAAATGATGACAAAGCAACTATTACAAAAATCACACAGGCAACAGCAATCCCGGGTGATGCAACCGTTCAAGTGACAGCAGGTAATGGCACCACAACAGCAACATATGTCATTTCTTATTTTTACAGTTCACCGGAAAATCCTGCGCCAACTCCAACAGCAACATCAGTACTTTCCATGTATAGTGATGCATACACAAATGTTGATGTCGATACCTGGAGAACGGATTGGAGTCAGTCAACATTTGAAGCGACAACAATCAAGGGTAATGCAACACTGAAATACACCAATCTTGGTTTCAATGGCATCGAAACCATTAAGAAACCCGTAGATGCATCTGCCATGACAACCATGCACATGGATGTGTGGACTCCTAATATCACAGTGTTTAATGTGAAACTTGTAAGTTTCATGGGTGATGGATTTGGTGGAGCTAATGGCGATTCAGAAGCCAATATAAATGCCAACCTTGTTTCAAATCAATGGAACAGCATCTCAATTCCATTGAAGGACTTTACTGATGCAGGATTGAAGAGTCTGAAAGATTTGAGTCAATTGATCTTTACATCAACACCTTTTGGATCAGGTATTGCATTTGTTGACAATATCTACTTTTCAGGTGCAACAACTGGAATCAACGAAGATCAGTCTAATCTCGATATGTATCCAAATCCTGTACATAATGGAGGCACTATACACTTCAATGGTGCTGTGAAGAGTGTGGAAATATTTGCTATGACCGGTCATAAGGTTTATGAATCACAAGAGCAAGCAATCTCTGTTTCCGGCTTACCTACTGGATTGTACACGATTAAATCCATTGATCAATCAGGTATAATCAGCATTCATAAGCTTATTATTAGATAATCTTATGTAACTAGATTCATTAAAGCCCTCTCTGTAAAAGAGAGGGCTTTTTTGTTTAACTCAGCATTACCGATGTCATAGTCAATGAACCTGCAACAGGAATATCATTGAACAATGATATCTCGTCCTTTGGATCAGTCATCGCCATGATGTAAAGAAGTGGTATGAAGTGCTCTGGAGTGGGAATTGCGAGCGAAATGGCTGCACTGTTATGGGGTAAAGTCAGAAGTTTTGTATTATCCCCAGATAGAATGATATTCTTCATGATATCACTTGCCTCCAGCGCCCAATCGAAAGCGAATTGCTCATCAAGTCTCTTCCAATCAACCATCCCGAGATTATGCACCATGTTTCCGCTTCCAATCACAAGAATTCCCTTTTTCCGTAATTGCTTGAGTTCTTGGGCGAGTGCATAATGCTCTGCAAATGACATGTTCACATCAATGCTGAGTTGTAATACCGGAATGTGAGCATGAGGAAAGACATGACGTAATACACTCCAAGTTCCATGATCAAGGCCCCATTCATGATCCAATTGAATCTCTTTCATGGAAATGAGCGATGCAGTATTCTCTGCCAAAGCCGGTTTGCCGGGGGCAGGATAGATCACATCACTCAGTTCACGCGGAAATCCATAAAAATCATGAATTGTTCGAGGTTGCTTCATCGCTGTGATTTTCGTTCCTCGGGTTTCCCAATGTGCCGAAACACAAATGATTGCTTGTGGAGTGACAATCTCTTGTCCAATCTTGGCAAATGTTTTCGTAAAGACATTGTCCTGAATTGCATTCATGGGTGAACCATGACCGAAGAATAATGCAGGCATCAAATCCGAATGATCAAGATCTTTGGTCCATCTTTCCAAGCTTTTGAGATTCAATGTATCAAACATGGTAAGTGCTGCAATACTTGTGAGAAATTCAGATCGTCTCATGATGATGCCAACAATTATTTCCCAATGCCCTTAAATTTTCTTAAAAAATCCTCTGCAATTCTTTTGTGCCCTTCAGGATTAAAGTGAATATCTCCAATTTGATAATTTTGTTTAATAATTTCTTTT
>SXZI01000193.1 GCA_005788035.1 Bacteroidota bacterium | reverse complement strand
GCATCCCAATGATAACCGGACTTGCAATCATATTGCCAATCAATTGGATGATATTGCATGCGATCCGAACCTTGCTTCATTGCATAGGGTGAAGAAAGCAATACATCCAAAATTCTGGCCGATTCAGGATAATTTGATGAAGAAACAGCATCTTTCAGTCTTGCATGATGATCTTTGCCCGGTATCGACATCTTCACCCAGCCACTGTCAAGAATTGTAAAAATGGATTGACTGTGATTATCTGCCAATGCCTTGATTGACAATGCATGTGTAAATAAGGTCTCACCCTCGGGCATGCTCACTATTGGAGGAATTTCTGGAAAAGGATAGGTCTCAGCATATGTACATACTCTTTTATCTTTCATTGCTTCAAACCATGCTCCACCCTCTTTGGCAAGTCTCCTATACACTTTGGAGGCCAATTGGCTTATGGGTACCATGCGAAGTTGTTTCAAGAGTTGCTGCATTTGTTCATCATCTATGCTGAATGGGTGGATTTCTTATCTATTTCATTATCCGTTTTCGTGCCATTTTTTTTGATTTCTGAAACTTAGGAAGACAATACAAGTGTTTTGCATAATAACTGTTTTTTTGGATATGTAATTTGGTAATTCCTCATGATTCACCCCCACATAGAAGATCTTCGCGAACAACTTATTCACCACCCATTGTACACTGAACTTTCAAATGGCGAAGATATCCGCAGATTCATGGAAACACATGTATTTGCAGTATGGGATTTTATGTCATTATTGAAATCCTTGCAGAGAAATCTCACGTGCATCGAAGTACCATGGATGCCCAAAGGCGACCCAGAAATTAGGCAACTCATCAATGAAATCGTACTTGGGGAAGAATGCGATGTAGATGCAGATGGAACGGTGATGTCGCACTTTGAAATGTATCTCGAAGCCATGCAAGAACTGCAATGCAATATGACTCCTATCCATACCTTTCTTGCACTCATCAATGATGGCATTCCCGTTCAGGAAGCTTTATACAAGGCAGATGCTCCGAAAGGCGCTCAAACATTCGTGAAACATACTTTTTCAATCATAGATTCCGGTGCAGTTCATTCAATCGCCGGCGTGTTCACTTATGGTCGGGAAGATCTCATACCAGGTATGTTTCTTTCAATCATTGATGCATTGCAACAAGAAGGCGTTATCCGTGCACCTAAGTTGCAGTATTATGTACAAAGGCACATTGATGTGGATGGCGATCATCATTCACACTTGGCTCTTCGCATGGTGGATCTGCTTTGCAATGATGACACCAAAAAGGCAGAGGCGCAAATCGCCATAGTTTCTGCCTTGGAATCCAGAATTGCATTGTGGAATTCGATCATTGCATAAAAAAAGAGAATTTAAAAGACCTCCCCTGCGGCCTCATAAATTCTCTTGTATCCGTTAGAGTGTGTTTCACATTTTGAGATCAGCCAACGATCTTCCCCAATGCGAAACATTTGAATTCTGCCTTAGACAGAAACCCATTACATCTAATGTTTGCAATATACCTTTTGATGCAATGGAAGCTTCTACTCATTATCTACTCATTTTAGGATTTTTGGGTAAAATATTCTTGAAAATCTATGTTTTTCGATGCTGTGGTTCAGGCCTTTCATTCCCTTGGTGGTAAAATCCGTAATTTTGTTTCATGATTGTTCATAAAAATGACCCTTATGCCGCTTTGCGGTACCCATCTTTTCGCCGCATTTTGATTGGCAGACTCTTTCTTACGCTCAGCATTCAGATTCAGGCAGTTTCCATCGGTTGGCTTCTCTATATCAAGACAGGTGATCCACTTGCCTTGGGTTTCAGTGGTTTGGCAGAGGCGATACCATATATCATTACTTCCATGTTTTCCGGTTATGTGGCTGATACAAAAAACAGGAAGCATGTGTTGATGGGTGCAATGTTCTTCTTGTTTCTTGCTTCGATTGGATTATTGTTCAGAATCATGTCCGACCTAGAAAAAACAACGCCCGGACTTGATACACTCCCCTATTATCTGGCATTGGCCTGTGTCGGATTATCTCGTGGATTCATGGGACCTTCACTACAGGCTTTATGGGCAGACATCGTTCCAAAGGAAGTATATCCGAATGCTGCTACTTGGTCGGCGAATCTATTTAATTTCGGTGCTGTTGCAGGACCTGCCATTGGGGGATTGATGTATGGATTTCTTGGCCCCATTTCAGCAAATTTCGCTGTATGTATTCTCATTTTGAGTTCACTCATCGCATTTTCATTCGTGCAATATGAGCGGCCACCACATGTGCCAAATGCTGAATCATTGAGCAATCGATTAACGGCAGGTTTGAAATTTGTGTTTTCTCATCAAGTGTTGGTTGGAGCAATGGCACTTGACATGTTTGCGGTACTGTTTGGAGGAGCACTTGCATTGCTTCCTGCATTCACGAAAGATGTACTTGCATTAGGCCCTGAAGCACTGGGTATTCTCCGTGCCGCCCCATTTGTTGGATCATTATTGATGGGCATGTATCTTGCTCATCATCCACCAATTGGACAAACCGGCAAATTGCTTTTGATTGCGGTTGCAGGTTTTGGAGCCTGCATGATTGGTTTTGCGATGTCGACCCATTATTATGTGTCATTGATTCTCATAGCCGCTAGTGGTGCTTTCGACAATATCAGCATGGTGATCAGAGGCAGCATAGCGCAACTGCTTACGCCTGATGAAATGAGAGGACGCGTCTCCGCTGTGAACGGAATATTCATCGGAGCATCAAATGAAATCGGAGCATTTGAGAGTGGGCTTGCGGCAAGATTGCTCGGCCTTGTCCCATCCGTTATTGCTGGTGGCTCCATGACTCTTTTCATCGTGGCAATCACTTCATGGAAATTGCCTGCATTGCGTGCTTTTTCCATCAAAGAGCATGGCATGAAAGATCATGAATAAAGTGAATCACAGCTAAGCCGAATATTCTTTGTAATTTGTATTGCAGTGTTTACGAAATCCACCTGGCAAACTTCTATGGAAGCCCAATCCCAAGGAAAACCCAATATTTCCATTGATACCGATATTCCTCCTTCATTCACTTTGGGAATTGAAGAAGAATATATGGTGATAGACCCATTGACTTTTGACTTGAAATCCCATGTTGATGTAGGACTTCTCGAAAAGAGCCAATTGCTTCTCCATGAGCATGTCAAACCCGAAATGCATGGGAGCATGCTTGAAATCGGTACGAATGTGTGCAAGAACATCGTTGAAGCCAAGACCGAATTGACGAAGATGCGTTCTATAATTTGGGCATTATGCAGACAAAACGGGCTTCTGCTCGGTGCGGCTAGCACACACCCTTTTGCGCAATGGGAAGATCAGGAAATTTATCCTGATGAACGGTATCGCATTCTGATTCGAGATATGCAAATGCTTGCTCGATCACTCGTTATTTTTGGTATGCATATTCATATAGGTATTGAAGACAGAGGTCTGCAAATACAAATCATGAATGAAATGCGGTATTTCCTTCCGCATATATTGGCAATATCAACGAACTCACCATTTTGGACGGGGCATGTAACCGGACTAAAATCATATCGATCCAAAGTATTTGAAAATTTTCCACGCACAAATCTTCCCGATGAATTTTCAAGTTATGCCGAATATCAGGCTTATGTGGATATGCTCATGAAAACGGGTTGCATTGACAATGCGAAGAAAATATGGTGGGATATCAGGCCACATCCTGTATTTCCCACGCTCGAAATTCGCATTTGCGATATTCCGATGCGCATTGAAGAAACAATCGCAATTGCGGCATTATGTCAGGCAATTGTAAAAAAGCTCTATACCCTGTATACCAAAAACTTGAGTTTTAGAAGATATTCCCGAGCATTGATTCTGGAGAACAAATGGCGAGCGGTTCGCTATGGTTTAGATGGTAAATTAATTGATTTTGGGAAACAAAAAGAAGTACCTACGAGAGATCTCATCAGAGAATTATTGGAATTCGTTGATGATGTTGTGGATGAATTGGGTTCAAGAAAAGAATTGGAATTCATACATGAAATACTTGAAATGGGGAGTGGTGCGGACAGACAGATAAAAGTATATGAAGACACCAAATCATTTGATGAGGTTGTGGCCTACATTCATAAACAAAGCACCATGGGATTGCATGATGATGTTGGTCCCTATATCAAAGATATACGATGAACACCGAATCATTTCGCACAAAGAACCCACAGTTTCGTGAAACGATTCTTGCTCATTTAAAGAAGCAAGAATTCATGAAGGCGATTCATGCCACACTTACATCTATCGAGCTTGGAAGAGTTATTGCCGAAATCCCATTGGGTCAGATGCATCAACAACAAATTGGTTTGGTGCATGGGGGTGTTACTTCAACAATCGCAGACATCGCTGCAGGTTTTGCCGGATTCACACTTGTAGGACCGGATGAACATACGGTTACTGCGGAAATCAAAGTGAGTTATCTTCGACCGGCAAAAGGCACGCTCCTTAGAGCGATTGGAACAGTGATCAAACAAGGAACTTCGATGCATTTTTGCCAGGCACATGTCTATTGCATCGATGAAACCGGAAAAGAACAATTGATTGCTCATGCAACCACGACAATGGCAATCATCAAACCTCAGCAACTTGGGATATCATGAATACCAAAAAAGACTTCATGCCCACCTTGGGGCTCATAACCACTGTGTCCATAGTTGTTGGTGGAGTTATTGGCAGCGGCATTTTTAAAAAACCTGCAGTCATGGCATTGCAACTTGGTTCGCCAGAATGGTTGCTCTTCATATGGGTCTTGGCCGGTGTTCTCACATTATTCGGTGCATTGACCAATGCGGAAATCGCAAGCATGATTCCTGAAACAGGTGGTCAATATGAGTTCTTCCGTACTATGTATGGTGAATTTATGGCATATCTCTATGGTTGGTCCATGTTCAGCGTTGTTCAAACTGCATCAATTGCTTCCATCACATATATCTTTGCAGACTCCGTTCATTCGCTCATTCCGCTTCCAAGATTATCCGCCGAAATGGAAGCATGGTCTGTATATCTTCCATTCATTGGTTCGATTTTTCCATTAAAGGATTTCGGTATCAAAATTCTAACGGTTGCAGCAATTTTGATTCTGACATATGTGAATCATCGCGGGGTAACATTTGGTGGAACTGTCCAGGTGATGTTCACTGCATTGAAAATACTGGCGCTGTTATTTATAGTTGCCATGGCCTTTCTTCTTGGTACGGGAAATATCTCCCACTTTTCACTCGACATGACATCTACTCAAGGCATAAGCGCGGTACCAACTGATTGGGCTCTGGTTTCAGCCCTTGTCATGGCTTTGTCAGGAGCATTTTGGGCTTATGACGGATGGAATAATATCACATTCATTGCAGGAGAAGTGAAGGAACCATCTAGAACAATTCCTCGTGGATTGTTCATTGGCATGTTCATCATCATTGCTGTGTATTTATTGATCAATATTGCATATCTCTATATACTTCCGGTCAATGCAATGGCAGGCTCTTCATTAGTGGCTGTCGATGTTGTACGATCAATTTTCTCTTCCATTGATCCCGGTTTGGCTTCCCTTGCCACGGGCTTCATAGCCATTGCCATCATGATTTCCACATTTGGTGCATCAAATGGAACAATCTTGGTGAGTTCTAGAATTTATTATGCAATGGCAAAACAGGGATTGTTTTTCCGTTCAATTGGTACTGTTCATCCAATATTCAAAACGCCATCCAAAGCATTGATCATTCAAGGCATTTGGTCATCGATCCTTGTGTTCAGTGGAACATTCGATACACTCACCGATATGCTGATTTTTGTTTCTTGGATCTTCTATGCGATGGGAGCCATTGGCGTTTTTGTATTGAGAAAAAAAATGCCGGATCACCCGCGCCCCTATCGTGTTTGGGGTTATCCTTTTATTCCTGCGATTTTTGTGATCTTCGCCATCGGATTTGTTGGATATACTCTCTACAATGACATAGCAATGTACATGAATGGTTCGACTCCCATCATAAATTCGGTATTTGGGTTGGCATTTGTGGCATTGGGAATACCGTTTTATCTGTATTTTCGCAGACAACAGATTACTTCATTCGAATAACGATGAATACCACACTTTCGGTCTATTTCGGTTCAGAACGAACATATGTAGCCCTCCTCAACACTGCCCGTGAGGGTTTGGAGGTGATGCATGCAAATGTATTTCCACAAGCCTTGAAGAGCGAATACGATATTCCACATCTTGCGCAAATGATCATGAAAGATCTCGCGCCTTTTCATGGAATGGTGCAGGCAGTGAAATTTAGCATTCCGATTGAGAAGGTGTATATTTATCAAGTACCCAATGCCGATCTATCTCGAAAAGCAGAAATTAAAGCATTACTGAATGAAGAAATCAAAGCAGTTGAACCGGAAAAAACAACTGATGATTTTTCCATCATGTTGATTCCCGGCAATGCCTCAGACGATGGCTCGAAACACATGCTTGCGGTATTAACTGACCATGCTCTGTTACATCTGTGCAAACAGTGTCTTTCAGGGTTTAAGGTGCCCATCACCTTCACCCAAAACAGTCAATTTGCTGCTCATTCAGCATGCGTCACAAATTATCCTGAATATGCAGGCAAATCAATAGCCATCTTCGGAGTACAAGAGCATTTCATTGATGTAAGTGTTCTCCATGCAGGGAATCTTGCATTTTATTCTCTCTATGGAATTCCTGAAGATGAAGATTTTGGCTCCGTCTGTGGAAAAATCCTTACTGCCACATTACCTGCTCATCTTCCTGACATTCCATCACCCGATTTGGTATTGCTCTATGGGGAAGGCCTCAAAAAAAATTCGCTCGATGCACTATCTATAGCTGTAAATAATCCCACCCAACGCTTTAATGCATTTCGATCATTGCTTGCTTCCGGTTCATTGGGAGTAAGTGCGATTTCTTTATGCAATAAAGCCGCACATTTGTTTCCTCCTGTCATCGGGGCTTATCTTAAACCATTGCAAGAGAAAGAAGTCACATACTTATGATGCATGGTCAATAATAAAATATAACCAGCTTCAATTGTTATTGAGAAACTACCGCAATCAAGAAATTGCATGTCGATTTGATTGCAATTGTGACGATTTGTAGATTGTGGTGTTATTGATGTATCATGAACTATTGTATCGATGATATTATGAAATTTCTTTCAACATTACCCCTCTATATTTTCTTCACCTGTTCACTTGCATTATCCCAACCACTTCGATTCGAATCTCGAGGCATGGGGGGTGGGTCTGAATTTCATTCATTAACCATTTCGCCAAGTGCGCCATTTACATTACGCGTTGCAGGAAGTTCCTCCCAAATGTTTTCCAGCGCGGATTTTGGCACCTCTTGGAGCACCATTCCATATGGTACTCTTGCAGGTGGTGGATTTGCCGGTAGAATCACTTTTACCTCAAATCCGATGATTCACTACACTATATCATACAAGGATGGATATCATATTCCAGTAAGAAGCAGCGATGCTGGTAAAACATGGACACCCATAAATGATCCAACTTTCGGGGGTGCATATTCCATTCATGCGGATCCGGATGCAACCAATCGACTCATACTTTCGGATTATACCGACGTATATTATTCATATGATAGCGGAGCGAATTGGACAATTGCCTTTTCCGAATTAACCGATGGAGCTGATGGTTGCTATATTGCAGGCGTATTATTTGACGGACCATATATTATGGTGGCAACTCAAGCAGGAATCTACACATCTGATGATGATGGACTCACATTTTTCAAAGACGCCTTTTATGATGTACCAAACAATTCCGGTATCATCTCATTTCACTATGCTTCAAGTGGCAATCTTTTTCGATTGGTTTGTTTAACTGGTCCAATGGATATGCTCTATCCCGGAGTCGAGGCTGATGAAATTACTATCGTTGATGATTTCTTTGTGATGGATGTAATCAATGGTATTGCAGGCGATTGGATATCGAAAAAAAATGCCTTGCCACAAGAATTCGCACCGAATCTCTGCGCTATGGCCATCAATGATCCATCACGCATATATCTTGCGGGTACCAATGCATCATCCGAACCGATGATCATGCGCTCGATAAATGGTGGAAGCACATTTCAATCTATATTCAAAACAGCGAATAATCAAAATATTACAACTGGTTGGATTGGTGAAGGGAGTTCATGGGATTGGAATTATGCAAATACTCCACTCACATTATCAGTTGCACAAAAAAATTCTCAGGCAATTGGCTTTGGAGACTATGCCACATTACATGTTTCAAGTGATGGTGGTGAAAGTTGGAAGCAAGCTTATACGGCGTATACAAAACAACAGCAACCCGGAACACAAATACCAAAAAACAAATCTTATGAATCAAATGGATTGGAAAACACAACGGTGCATGATATCATGCATGTGGATTCACTAGTCATGCTATCCGGTTTGGACATGGGTGGAATCATTCGATCAACCGATAAAGGAAGAACATGGAGCAAATGTTTGCTACCCACAATGTATGAAACATGTTATGCATTCGAGCAGTCAGGATCCACCGTCTATGCCGCTGTTTCGATGCTCTCTTCTTTATATTCAATTGGAAAAGTAACAGACAGCATCATTGATGGCTCTAAGAGTGTACTATTACGATCAACTGATAAAGGAGCCACATGGACCATAGCACAA
Organism: Bacteroidota bacterium; assembly: GCA_005788035.1. GTDB lineage: Bacteria > Bacteroidota > Ignavibacteria > Kapaibacteriales > UBA961 > UBA961. The sequence goes on along the minus strand of SXZI01000193.1, from coordinate 3,787 downwards.
GAATTCCCTTCAACCATTTCTACATTATGCATTGATCCCCAGAATCCGAATAGAATGTATGCAGGTCTTGCTCATTCAAAACAAGGCGGAATTCTAGTCAATGAGAATGTTAATGGAAATGGAACATGGAAGAGTCTTTCGAATCCCCCCAGAACCGAAGGACATCCATCTTCTATTGTCATGTTGAAAGATGGTACGATCATCACATCATTTACTGCTAGAAGAGTAGGTACCACCTTCACACAGAGTGCGGGTGTGTTTTCATCAAGTGATGGCGGAAATACGTGGAAGGATCACTCAATCGATGCCATGAAAACATGGACAACTTCCATTTCGATTGATCCGCATGATCCCTATCGCAATACATGGTATGCATGTACTTGGAGCAATCCTCTACAACTCCAAGACAATTCAGGAGGTGTATATCGTACGACTGACAGGGGAGCTACATGGTCAAGAATAGTGACGCTACCAAAAAAAGAAGAATATTCGGGAAGAGTGAACGCTTGTATCGTGAATCCCGGTCAATCATCACAGATGTTTGTTTCAACCGCTTCTCATGGATTATATTTTACAGATAATATTCAACTGTCCTCTCCTACATTTGTTGAATTATCTCAGAATTTTCCTGCACAAGCATCTACAAGATTCGAGTTCCATCCATTGGTACCATGGGAAATGTTTATTGGAACAGATGGGAATGGACTTCGTTTTGGAGTGAATGGAACTCCACAGATCCCTGTCTTGACAGGTGTATTTCCCGAAAGAGACACAATCGTTGAATATATGAAAGGTGAACGACCTTCGCTTTCCATCGTAACCAAAAGAAATTCGCGTCAGACGATGACGAAAGCTCAAGCGCGATTCTCCAAAACAAGAACCTTTTTGATTGCGGATACAACCGATATCATGAATCCGAATACAAATCATCTGCCTGCAAGCATAAAGGGAGGAGATGAAATTCTCTATATGCAATCAAGAATCGGAAATAATGCAGGATGGAGTTCATGGAGTGAAATGATTGCAATACGATTCACGGAAATACAACAAGGACAAGTTCCCAGTATCGTTCTAGTTCGTCCAAGTAAGGATACGATGATTGTGTATGCCAAAGGAGAAAAACCAATGCTCATGATTTCTTGGCAGGGGAAGTCAGAAGATAGCATCCTAAATTCTCAAGTGCGCTTTTCATCACAAAGTACATTCACACCATTTGCTGATACTCTAAATACAGGAATATCAACCACCATTAACTTACCTCAATATGTTCCTGGGAATGATACATTGTGGTATATGCAAGTTCGTTCTGAAAACAAATATGGATGGAGTTCATGGAGCTCGATAAGAATATTAACAGTCAGAGAACAAAGCCTTAGTTCCACCGATGACGTAATCATCGGTAATGACATATACCCACATCCAGTGGAAAATTTCCTTCATCTATATCATCAAGAACTCACGTCATATGATATTCATTCAGTGAACGGAGCATTCATCATGTCAGGCATGACAAATACTCCGCTTCTTGTTTCACTCTTGCCCAAAGGTATGTATATTCTACGAATCAAGGATAATCCCTTATTGATTCGATTTATCAAGCAATAATCATTCTGCTCCGACAACCGGTAATTTGAGGCCGATGAACTGCTCATTGAATTTTTTGATTTCGATCAATTCCAATGCCTTGATTGCATCAAGCTCTCGTTGAATCAATCCGGTGATGGTTTTCACCGCAAGATATGTCTGCTCTGTTGGCTTGGCATCTGCTGATGCAATTGTTGATGTCAAAGCCGCAAGTTTATTATTGAGCTTCATTGGATGATTCAACAAATCTTGCCCTGCCTTTGCCTTATTCTGCACCAACCGATTCTCAATTGCGGACAATGTATCGATGATTGTATTTCCTAGTCGTATGATATCTTTCGTTGTGGATGTGTCTTTCACTTCCTTTTTCATTTTTGCAATTGCTTGATTAATGGATGATCGCATGTCCTTGATTCTATTGACGGATTTATGCGTCTCTGTCACTTTTGCATTGACCGACGCATGTAATTCAAATTGGGCTTTTAGATCATCCGTTGATGCTCCTATTGCAGATGCAATATCAAACACTTGTTTTGCGATGATGCTGTCACCTTTTTTGAGAGATACCGAATAGGTACCCGGAACAACTTTCGGACCCCTTGTTGATGCACCCCACATAACAACAGGTGATTCCAATGCAGACGAAACATGCATGTCCCATACAAAACGATTCAGTCCTTTTTGCAGCGTGAGTGCGGCATTCTTCACTTCTTTTCCTGGTTCTGTATGATAGATGGATTCTGTCTGGGCTTTCTCACCTTTTATGTCTTTATCTGATGAAAACTCACGTAATAAAGAATCATTTGCATCTCGGAACTCCAAGGTGATAGGTTTATTGTCAACTCCATCCCAATGATAATATACCATGACACCATTGGGCAAATTTTCACCTGTTTGCATCATTGGGGCATACCATGAACCTCCGTCAATTCTCCAACTCATTCGTGGCTTGAACAATGTCAATCCCATGTGTGTTGTGCCGGCTAATTCTCGTTCTTTTGAAGTAATTGCACGAAGTGGCGTGATATCATCCATAATCCAAAAGGAACGACCATGCGTTGCAATCACCACATCTCCTTCGCGTTCTTGAATTGTAATATCATGAATTGGAGTTCTTGGTAGATTATTCTGGAATGACATCCATGAATCACCATTATTTGTCGATACATACATTCCTATTTCGGTGCCTGCAAACAAGAGGCCGGCTTGTTTTGTATCTTCACGAATAACGCGCGTATATGCATTATCCGGAATGCCTTTGGTGATGATGTCCCATGTTGTACCATAATTTGTTGTTTTGAGTAGATATGGCTTTCTATCATCAGCGGACTTATATCGTGTTGCCGCAATATAGGCGGTACCTTCATTGAAATGTCCTGCTTCAATGATTGAAATCAATGCAGGTTTCCCACCATTCGGTAGATTTTTTGGAGTGACATTGCTCCATGTTTTTCCACCATCACGAGTGACATGCACCAAACCATCATCACTACCTGCCCATAGAACATCTTTGTTCAAGGAAGATTCACTGAAAGAAAATATCGTGCAATATGTTTCAACACCTGTATTATCTTTTGTGATCATTCCTCCGGATGCCTGCATCTTGCTTGTATCTTTTGTGGTGAGATCATCACTTATGCGTTCCCATGCATGACCATCATTGGTTGATTTAAAGACATGATTTCCGCATGTATACAATACCCTCGGATCATGTTTTGAAAAGACGATGGGATATGTCCATTGAAAACGATATGGATGAGTAGCTGCAGCACTTCCCACAACATTTTCAGGATACACGCTCACATCTTGATCTTGCATGTTTTTTCTATTCAGCCTTGAAAGAAAACCTCCATAATTTCCTCCATAGATGATCATTGGATCTTTTGGGTCAACAGCGATATATCCCGATTCCCCGCCTGCGGCGATAAACCAATCAGATTTATCAATTGACCAACCAAGAGAGCGTGAAGCAATGCCGATGGAAGAATTATCTTGCTGACAACCATAGACCCGATATGGTATCTGATTATCGGTTGTGACATGATAAAATTGAGCTGTTGGAATATCAATGTCGGAATATGTACTTCCTCCCGTGTTGGTGATGAATGCACCTCCATCATCGGCTATGATGAAACGATCTGAATCATCGGGATCAATCCACATATCATGATGATCGCCATGCATGGTACGCATGCCGGAGAAT
>SXZI01000192.1 GCA_005788035.1 Bacteroidota bacterium | reverse complement strand
GATGAATGCCTTGGTTTTTACTTTTTGGATGAATTCCCACCAAGCAACTGTTGAAACGGATTTCCAATTCATTGATGAGCCTCCTCTTCTATGTCAATGTGTTGACGGAAAATGCTAAGCAATGTCGGTCGATACGGATTGATGCTAACTATCTCACCATATTCAGATGCTTGCGACACAATATCTTGCATGGAAGCATGATCACTTTGAACAATCCATTGGTGTTCGGTGACTTTCTGATAAGAAGTAGGAAGTTCTTGAGACTGCATCGAGGAGAATTCAATGATCACATCTGAACTACCTGAGCGCAAAATGTCGGACATAGCGCCACTCAAAGCTATTGTACCTTTATTGAGCATTATAACGGAATCACATAATACCTCAGCGATGGGTAATTGATGTGTGCAAAAGAGAATGGTTTTTCCTTTAGATCGTAATTCCTGAACGATATCCTTGAATAATTCTTGATTCAGCGGATCCAATCCAGACAGTGGCTCATCGATGATGAGCAATTCGGGGTCATGAATCACTGATGCAATGAATTGAATTTTCTGTTGATTCCCCTTGGATAATTCTTCGACTTTCTTGTACTTATAATCGGGAATATGAAAGCGTTCGAGCCAACCATCAATGTCGGATTTCAATTGTTTTGTATTTCCTGTTTTAAGTGAACCAAGATAAAGCAATGTCTCATTGACAGTTGATTGCTTATATAAACCACGTTCTTCCGGTAAATAACCAAATGCACTACGGGGTATATCCTTGATGTCAGTCCCATTATAGGTGATTGTACCTGCATTGGAACCCAATATGCCAAGGATGATGCGAATGGTGGTTGTTTTTCCGGCACCATTCGGACCCACGATTCCGCAAATCTTTCCTGCTTCAGCAGAAAATGAGATGGAATCAAGGGCACGAAATGTGCCATAGGTTTTTGTTAAATCAGAAATGGATAGCATGATTCAGTCAAAAAAAGTTGTGTGGTGTGATAACGCAGAAAACATAGTATAGTTACAAAAAAAGGTGGTCATGAATAATCAAGACCACCTTTATTCATTATTGCATATCAAGCCAGATCAAATCTATCCGCATTCATCACTTTGTTCCATGCGGCAATGAAATCTGTGATGAATTTCTTGCCGGCATCTGCTGTGGCATAGACTTCTGCGAGGGCACGCAATTCAGAATTTGATCCAAAAATCAAATCGGCGCGTGTTGCTGTCCACGTTTTCGCACCTGATGAGCGATTCATGCCTTCGAAGAGTTCATTGTGTGCATCAATCGGCTTCCATGTGATATTCCTGTCAAGAAGATTCACGAAGAAATCAGTATTCAATGTGTCATGCTTTGTTGTGAACACTCCATGCTTTGATCCGTCATAGTTGGTGTTCAATACGCGCATGCCACCGAGCAATGCTGTCATTTCGGGAGCGGTGAGCGTGAGCAATTGCGCTTTGTCAATAAGCAATTCTTCAGTTGAATACACAAAATTGTTCTTCTTATAATTTCTGAATCCATCTGCAATCGGTTCTAGCACTGCAAATGATTCTACATCTGTATGTTCTTGGGATGCATCCATTCTGCCGGGAGTGAATGGAACACTCACAGCATGGCCGGCATTTGCCGCCGCTTTTTCGATGGCAGCACATCCACCAAGCACGATCAAATCAGCCATGGAGACATTCTTGCCACTTGCATTGAATGTTTGTTGAATCTTTTCATACACATCCAATACTTTGGACAATTGTGCTGGATTATTCACATTCCAATAGCGTTGTGGCGTGAGTCTTATGCGTGCACCATTTGCACCGCCGCGTTTATCGGAACCACGGAATGTTGAGGCCGATGCCCAAGCGGTTGACACCAATTCGGAAATTGACAAACCGGAAGAGAGAATCGTATTCTTCAATGAGGCAATATCACCTGCATCGATAACAGGATGATTGAGTGCAGGAATAGGATCTTGCCAGATCAATTCTTCTGTTGGTGCTTCCGGTCCTACATACCGTGTTTTTGGCCCAATATCACGATGCGTCAATTTAAACCAAGCGCGAGCGAATGCATCTGCGAATTGATCGGGATTCTCAAGGAATCGACGTGAAATTTTCTCATAAGCCGGGTCAAAGCGGAGTGACAAGTCTGTCGTGAGCATTGTTGGAACATGTTTTTTTGTTCCATCAAATGCATCGGGAATCGTGGCATCTGCATTTTTTGCAACCCATTGATTCGCACCTGCAGGACTTTTTGTCAATTCCCAATCATACTTGAATAAATTCTCAAAGTAATTGTTGCTCCATGCAATCGGTGTGGTTGTCCATGTAACTTCCAAACCGCTTGTGATTGCATCTTTCCCTTTGCCGGTGCCGAATGTACTTGTCCATCCCAATCCTTGTTCTTCGATCGATGCACCTTCAGGTTCGGGTCCTACATGAGAAGTTGGGCCTGCACCATGCGTTTTTCCAAAGGTATGTCCACCTGCGATGAGTGCAACGGTTTCTTCATCATTCATCGCCATGCGACCAAATGTCTCGCGAATGTCACGAGCTGCTGCAAGCGGATCAGGATTGCCATTGGGGCCTTCGGGGTTTACATAAATCAAACCCATCTGTACGGCGGCGAGTGGATTCTCCAAATCGCGTTCACCGGTATAGCGTCTATCATCAAGCCAAGAGCGTTCTTTACCCCAATACACATCGGTTTCGGGTTCCCACACATCTGCGCGTCCACCGGAGAAGCCGAATGTTTTGAAGCCCATTGATTCAAGAGCAACATTTCCTGCGAGAATCATGAGATCGGCCCATGAAATGCTTTGTCCATATTTCTGCTTGATCGGCCAGAGAAGTCTGCGTGCTTTGTCGAGATTTGTATTATCCGGCCAACTGTTCAGCGGCGCAAATCTCTGCTGACCTGTTCCACCGCCTCCACGACCATCGCCTGTACGATAGGTACCGGCGCTGTGCCATGTCATGCGAATGAAAAAAGGACCATAATGTCCGAAATCAGCAGGCCACCAATCTTGCGAATCGGTCATGAGCGCAACAAGATCATTCTTGAGGGCATCATAATCCAATTTCTTGAACTCTTCAACATAATTGAAGTGCTCACCAAGCGGATTGGACAAATTCGAATTTTGACGGAGAATATTGAGATTCAATTGATTGGGCCACCAATCGCGATTTGACGTACCTGCGCTATGAAAACCCTTGCTTGTTGCACCCGTTACAGGGCATGCATTGGTTGATGAAGTATCCATGGTATTCTTGTGAAATGATGAAAAATATTAGTGTTCAATTGTGATATGCAAAGATACGGCCTTGAACAATGACCTCATACATGAGGTTCCGAAGTTATTCACTCATTTCAAGAAATCGCCATAAATCCTTGAATCATCACAATAAAAGATTCACGCCGAATAATACCCCATTTTGATTGAGCTCCATTATTGAATCATTCTTAAGATTCAACAGAACTGACCCCCTGATTCTTCGATATTGAATTTCGGTGCTGACTTTT
>SXZI01000004.1 GCA_005788035.1 Bacteroidota bacterium | reverse complement strand
AGCATCAATTTCAGCATTGCCGGTGTTGATATTATTCCTGCTCTTCAGCAAGAAAATCATTGAAGGGCTCACTGCCGGTGCTTTGAAAGAATAATCACTTCTTTGATTTCTTTCCATATTGCATAACCAGCTTTCCTGATTCCACTTTTGTACCGATCATTCGTATATGCACTTCTTGAGGCAATTGAGCATCTTTGCTTTGCTTGAACCAAGCAATAGGCATCTTTGATTGATAAAATGTGAGCTCATCTTTTGCAAGCGGAATATTCTTACCATCAAGCGTCAAAGCAGAGGGCTTTGGAACATCAATCCATTTAAGAATCATAATACGAGATTGAGGTTCTCCTGAATATCCTTTTCCAGCGACCGTATTCATAGAGAATGTAATCGTTGAACGTGATTTGTCTTCTTTCATACTGAGTTTGAATAAACGATAATGTTCATCATTCAGATTGGTAGATGAGAGTCCATCATCCATGTATAGATCGCGCTCAACAGAAGTGATGGATGAATCTCGAAAACATAAAAGCAATAATGAATCACCTTTATATGTTGCAGTATTGTTCATTGGAAATGTTAGAGGAATAATGGAACCTCCTCTGGCGAAAATCGGCATCACTGTCAAAGCTGAAGGCATCGAGAAATTAGAATAACCCGGTATGCTATAATTCGACCAGAAATCAAACCAGGTTCCGGGTGGGAGAATGACTTTTCTTGAAAGTGAATCGGGATGCATGATGGGAGCAATCACAAGATCATTTCCCCATAAATATTCATCATTGACAGAGATAAGTTCATTGCTTATGGGACCATTCCAAAAAATTGGTCTTGCAAGCGGAGTGCCCTTGATTGCATTATGATATGCCATTGTATAGTTATATGGAAGGAATTGCATTCTCAATTGAATGAAATACTTCACTATGTTTCTTACTGAATCTGAATAATAGATTGGTTCGGGTGGTACGCCTTCTCCATGTGCTCGCATTATTGGAGTGAATGCACCGAATTGCATCCATCGCGTATAAAGACGTTCGTTTTTGGCGCCACCAGTAAAACCACCCAAGTCTGAATGCATATACCCGACGCCACTCATACCCATTCCTAGCATGATTGGGATTTGTGCTTGCAGTCCTGAAGAACTTCTTTGTACATCGCCGGACCAAGGAAAGGTGGAATAGCGCTGCATGCCTGGTCCGCCGGAGCGAATAAGATTAAATAATCGTTCATTTGGAGCATATTGTTGATGTGCCTGGCGTAAAGCATTCATCCAATGCATTGAATATGAATTGTGAACATCGAATGTTGAGCCACCCGCATGCCGCATATCCATAGGATGCATCTCCGGCTCTCCCAAATCCAACCACCAACCAGAAACACCTGATTTGATATGATCTGAATATAAACCGCTCATCCATGACATCGCTTTGGGATTAGTTAGATCCAATAATGAGGCTTTGCCGGCCCAAAAATCATTTAATAGATATGTTGACCCGGATATTTGTTTTGTGAACAATCCTGCATTCTCAGCGGCTGCATAGTGTTTTGATTCTTTAGTGAAATATGGTTCAGTAATAAGAATAGTATGGATATGTTTCTTTTTCAGACTTCTCATCATCCCTAATGGGTCAGGAAACTGACTTGTATCCCATGCAAATGAGCCCATTTTTGCCTTGTCTCCAAACCAATAAAGATCCAATACAATTGCATCCAATGGAATATTCAATGAATCAAATGCATTGACAATATTCATGACTTCTTGTTGAGATTTATATCCATATCGAGATTGAATATATCCCAAAGACCAAAGTGGAGGCAGTGGTTGTTTTCCGGTCAGCATTGCATAATGACTCATGATGCCATCAAATGTGGAGTCGATGATGAGAAAGTATGAAAGAGATCCATGTGTCTGTGCTATCTTCATCACATTCTTTTCTGTGACTCCGCAATCGACAGCACCTGCAATAGGGGAATCAATCAATACGCCATAACGAGATGAAGAAAGAAAAAATGGTATCGACACATTTAATTGATCTGTTTGATTCCCATACCCATAGACAGCTGTATTATACAATGGAAATCGATGGCCTCTTCTATTGACAGGCAATGCTCGAGATCCACCTCCAAAGATTGCTTCTGAATTTCGTAATGAAAAAGAGAGACCACGTGCATGTTCCTTGAACATCAGTCCCTGCTCTTCTTTATACACGAGCATGCTATCTCGAAAGATGGAAATGGCAAAAGGTTGTTTTTGAACAAGAATATTGAATGTTTTATCTGTAGTTATAAATTGAAAGTAATCAACTGCATCAACTGTCAAAAACTCCGACTTTGTTTTAGTTGCAATGATTGCCTCGGGGTTTCTAATGGCAGGAAACTCTATGGTATCATAACTCACGCGTATGACATGATTACCAAAACGCTCTATCGATACTTTGCCATTACCAACATAGAGTAGCAATCCAAGACTATCTTGATAAAAACCTCTGCAGAAGAGGGAAGCTGAATCAGGGCCTTTGCCTTTGCTCAGACTTTCCATGATCACTTCACCAATGGATTTCACTGAATCTGAGCCGGGATAATCAAGGTAAAAATCCTTGCCATCAGCATCTTTGCCGGCTTTGCTTCCATCAGCATTGCGAAAAACAAAAGCCAATCGTAGTATTGTCTCATCTGACTCTATTCCATAAAAAGACTTTGGGTGCATGCGAAATGAATACACATTTTCAGCTTCTTTTGTCATTCTGAATTCACCATTTGGCTTTCCCCATTCTCCTCTGACATGCTGCCAAGATGTATTGGTCGGACTTTTTTGGGTTATCACACCGGAATGAATATACACATCCCCATTGATATTACTCAGTACAGCATTGCCTCTTTCTGCATGAAAAAAGATAGTTATAGAATCACCTTGCAAGGGTTTTTCAGGAATCATGATCAGAGGTTTTTGAGCATGAAGTGTAGAAAAACAAAAGTATAATGCCAGAATACGAAGAAGAAAAGGGATATGATTCATGCTTATTCCTGATCAATGGTTTTGCTGATTCGATGCCGAGTTTTCATGACAATAATATATGCGATGAAAATCATGGTTATGGAATTTGCGGAGATGATCACGATATCTTGACGAAGTAATCCATAGGTTAACCATAATATCGCTCCCACAAGCATCAGGGTGAATGCGCCTCCCGATAATTGTTCCGTTTCTTTCGTTTTCCAAACGCGTATTACTTGAGGTAGCAATGCAAATGTTGAGCATATTGCCGCCGTAAACCCAATTGCTGTTATATGGTACATGGACTATTTAAGTTGGTTGTTGTAAATATTCTTGAATCTTTTTCGGGAAATTTGTCACCAAAGCCGGAACATTGTACTTCATGATTTTATGAAAATCATGTTCATCATTGATTGTATACACTCCCATGAGGATATCATGCTTACTCGCATCTTGTGCTTTCGCGTGTGTTATCTCTCGTAATGAGCATACGAATCCGTTGCATCCGATTTCAGAGGCAATTTCACTTGGAAGTCTTTTGTCACCCGGAAGATGAATGCCGGCGGTATAAAGGTTAGAGTAATGTTTCTTGATATAGTGCAAACTCTCGTGATGAAATGATGAAAACAACGTTACATTCTGCATGTTGTGGGAAATAACTGTTTCAACTATGGCAAGTAATCTAGTGATGTGGTCATCATCCTTTTGAGGAGGTTTGATTTCGATATTGACGCATGTTTGATGATCGTTTAGGAATTGCAATGCTTCCGACAATAAGGGAATATGTTCGCCAATGTATTTACTATTGAACCATGAGCCGGCATCAAGTGTTTTAAGATCGGTATAAGACATTGATCTGACGATGCCTTTGCCATTTGTGGTTCTCGCAAGCCCTGGATCATGCATCAATACAATTTGATCATCTTTTGTTAATTGTACGTCAACTTCAACCATATGTGCGCCAACTTCAATAGCGTCCTGCAAAGAAGACATCGTATTCTCAGGTGCAGTACCTGATGAACCTCGATGAGCAACAATAAATCGATGAAGATCGGCTATCATTGATCGAAGAGTATAAGAATCCTTTGAATGAATTTCAGACATTGTACACGAGATTGGAGGACCGGTAAAAAACACTTGCCCATAAAAGCTGCATCGACATGCAATATAACCGAAAAATCCTCGTCAATCCACAGGTTTTGAGTGAATTCAGAGTAAATTTCATGGTTGATAAGTTTCATTTTGACACTTCACTTAATTCAAGTAGTTTCGACATGCATTTCATCCTTTGTGGATAATGTATTTTTCACCAAGTAATGGCTCCCAAAGAGGAGGATTAGACAATATGGAAGGTAATTTTTCAAATCGAGTTCAAGATGTAATCAGACTGAGCCGTGAAGAAGCGCTCAGATTAGGGCATGATTATATTGGTACTGAACATTTGCTTTTGGGGATCATTCGTGAGGGTGAAGGTATAGCCGTCAAAATCCTCAGAAATGTAGGAGTTGATTTATTCAAACTAAAAAAATCTATAGAGGACACAATCCGCACAAGCAGTGGAACATTGACAATAGGCAATATTCCATTGACAAAGCAAGCGGAAAAGGTTCTAAAGATCACATATCTCGAAGCAAAATTGTATAAATCAGAAGTCATTGGCACAGAACACTTGCTTCTTGCATTGCTTCGTGATGATGATAATATTGCTGCACAAATTCTTTCGCAATTTTCAATTTCTTATGATGAAGTCCGAAAAGAATTGGATAATATCATCAATGGTAAATCCTCACCATCAAAACAGGAAAAAGTCCGTTCTTCATCCAAAACCCAACAATCAGACAAACAAAAAACTCCGGTATTAGACAATTTCGGAAGAGATCTGACAAAGCTGGCACTTGAGGGGAAATTGGATCCCGTGATTGGAAGAGAGAAAGAAATTGAGCGTGTTGCACAAGTACTTTCAAGAAGAAAGAAAAACAATCCTGTTTTGATTGGAGAGCCGGGTGTTGGTAAGACAGCTATTGTTGAAGGTCTTGCTCTTCGTATCATGGAAAAGAAAGTCAGTCGTGTTTTGTTTGATAAGCGAATCGTAACGCTTGACCTTGCATCTTTGGTTGCAGGTACAAAATATCGAGGTCAATTCGAAGAAAGAATGAAGGCCGTGATGAATGAGCTTGAAAAGGCAAAGGATGTCATTCTATTCATTGATGAATTGCATACAATCGTAGGTGCAGGTGGTGCTTCAGGTTCACTTGATGCATCCAATATGTTTAAGCCGGCTCTTGCACGTGGTGAAATTCAATGTATTGGAGCCACAACATTGGATGAATATCGTCAACATATTGAAAAAGATGGCGCTTTGGATCGTCGCTTTCAAAAGGTGATGGTTGAACCACCAACTCCAGAGCAAACGATTCAAATCATCAATAATGTGAAAGATCGCTATGAATCGCATCATGGCGTAAAATATAGTGATGAGTCCGTTAATGCTTGCGTAAAATTAGCTGAGCGTTATATCACTGACAGACATCTGCCTGACAAAGCACTGGATGTATTGGATGAGGCTGGTGCAAGAGTTCACCTTGCCAATATCAATGTGCCTCCCACAATCACTGAGATTGAGCAAAAAATCGAAGAAGCTCGCCTACAGAAAAACAGTGTTGTCAAAGCACAAAATTTTGAAGAGGCGGCAAGATTGCGAGATCTTGAAAAACGATT
>SXZI01000191.1 GCA_005788035.1 Bacteroidota bacterium | reverse complement strand
GCCGCCCGTTGGAAATGCAACCGTGTACCAAGACACTGAATTCATCGTTATGGTTGTAGGCGGTCCAAATTCTCGCAAGGATTATCATTATAATGAAGGCGAAGAATTCTTCTTTCAATTGGAAGGAGACATCACCGTGAAAATCATTGATGATGGAAAGCAAAGAGACATCCACATCAAAGAAGGGGATATTTTTCTACTACCTCCACGAACTCCACATTCTCCGCAAAGAGGTCCGAATACAGTTGGGCTTGTCATGGAGCGAAAAAGAAATGATAATGAACTTGACGGCTTTATGTGGTTTTGCGAATCATGCACATCAAAACTCTATGAAGAGTATATCCCCGTTAATGATATCGTAAAACAATTACCACCAATTTTTGAACGATTCTATGGTTCCATCGATCATCGCACATGCAAGCAATGCGGTTCGGTAATGGAGCCACCTCCGAAATTGACATGATACATTTCGCACTTGATTTCGGTAATTCGCGCGTCAAATGTTATGCGCAAGGCCCTCAATTATTGGGGGCTTTTGCATATTCTACCAGTGACTGGGATGTCGCACTGATTGCCATCATCAAAGAACATGCACAAGGCAAAGATTGTATTATCGGAATCTCTTCGGTGAATCCCGGAATGGATCAACAATTCTCAAGTTCTTTAGAGCTTAGTGCATGCACGATGATTCGAACAAAATCACTCCTGATTGAATCGGGCAGTATTGACTTTTCGAATATTTCAGGCATGGGGGAAGACAGAATGCATGGTTTATACGGCGCATTGCAAATAACACAATCACCACTCATCACCATCGACTGCGGAACAGCAATTACTTTCAATGTATTAAATGAGCAAAGAGTTTGTTTGGGCGGTGCCATCATGCCCGGATTTACCACAATGTATGGTACACTCAGTTCTCAAACCGCCGGCCTTCCACTTCTTGCACCTCAACCTACAACCCATATAACAGGAATATCCACTCAGGATGCCATTCATGCCGGAATTTCATCCGCCATTTCCGGAGCAATTTCCAAGTTTATAGAAGCATATCCCGATTATGAATTTCTTGTTCTCGGTGGTGACGCAGAGTCAATTATGGCTATCATGGAGAATAAACCCCATAAACAAATCCAATATGTACCTGATTGCATTGCCCATGGCATCTTCGCCGCCCTTGCGTTGAAATCATAAAAGCACCCATCAAAACTTTTTCTTGTGAGAATACCCAAAATCTCCTATTTTCGCAGTTCTCATTATGAGAGAACAGTTCATCAATTCATCGACTGTACAAGTATGTTTGCTGTAGTAGAAATAGCCGCCCAACAATTCACCGTCAGACCAACTGACACTCTTACAGTTCCCTTGTTGGATGCTGAAGTTGGATCAAGCGTTGAATTTGAAAATATCCTTCTTGGTGGCGAAGAATCAAATGTTTCGATCGGAAATCCCTATCTCAATGGATCGGTCAAGGCAACCGTCATTGCGCATGGCAAAGGCGACAAAGTTCTTGTATTCAAGAAAAAGCGTCGTAAAGGTTATCGCAAATTGAATGGTCATCGTCAGCAGTATACACAAATTCAAATCAACGATATCAAGCTCGGATAAAGGAGTTATAGAATGGCACACAAAAAAGGGGCCGGATCTACCAAGAACGGCCGTGACTCAAATTCCAAACGACGTGGCGTTAAGCGCTTCGGTGGTCAAATCGTTTCAGCGGGAAATATTCTCGTGCGCCAATGTGGAACACGTTTTCATCCGGGTAACAATGTAGGTTTGGGCAAGGATTATACCTTGTTCTCCCTCGTTGACGGAGTGGTTAAGTTTGAGCGTAAAGATAAAACACGACTCAAAGTTTCTGTTTATCCCACCGCCTGATTCACCCCAGAACATACAGGCCCCAATGCACATCACTGCATCGGGGCTTTTTTTTTATTGGAGAAGAATATCATGTTGAAAGTTCAAATCATGCAATGCGGTGAAGTGCCCGGTGCATTGCCAATCTATGCAACAAAGGGGTCGGCAGGAATGGATATAACAGCTGCTATAACTGAACCATGGATATTGGATCCGGGTGCAATTGCAATGATTCCTACCGGAATTGCAATCGCATTGCCGGAAGGCTATGAATGTCAGGTGCGCTCCAGAAGCGGCTTGGCTGCAAAGCACGGCATTTTTTCCCTAAATGCCCCAGGAACCATAGATTCCGATTATCGAGGTGAAATCAAGGTGATTTTAGCCAATTCCGGCAAAGAATCATATGCCATTCAGCCCGGTGAGAGAATAGCTCAATTGGTTATTGCCAAATATGAAACGGTTTTGTGGGAAGAAGTAAATGAACTTTCCTCAACAGAACGTGGATCAGGCGGCTTCGGAAGTACAGGTACTTTGTAATTTTTCTTTTTGCCAATTCAAGAAATACCCGTACATTTGCAATCCTGTTGTTTACATTTTTCTCTGCAAAATACACATGGCAAAGAAGCAGACATTCGGCGATAAGATGAGTAAAAAGGCAGCTGCCTCCTTCATCAATGTTCGCGTAATCAAGCCTTATCACACAGAAAAAGGCAATATGAAATACCTCGAGCGTTTTGTGCGCATTGGGGACTTGTCAGAAGTTGATAAAATTGACATTAACAGATAATCACATGAAAAAGAATCTTCATCCCTATTATCATCAGGTCGAGATTGTCATGACAGACGGTACAGTCTATCATACTCGCTCCTGTTATAAAAGTGATCGCATGGTACTTGAAATTGATTCAAAGAGCCATCCGTTCTTCACAGGCAAGCAGATGCTTGTTGACACAGCGGGACGCGTAGAGCGTTTCAATAAGCGCTTTGAAAAAACGAAGGCAATGAAAACTCAACCAGATAAGGAAGGATAATCATGAGACAACAACCATTGAATGCTGTTAACAATCCTTTTTTGACTGGTAACCGCAACAAAAGAACGCCTGCCAAGAAGAAGGTCAATCCTATGGGCCAAAGCCGCGTGATTGATTATCTTGAACCAAAGGCATTGCAACGTTTCATCAATGATCAGGGCAAGATACTTCCTCGCCGCATTACCGGTGTGACAGCTATCCAACAGCGTCAAATTGCTCTTGCTATCAAATATGCTCGTCATTTGGCATTGATGCCATTTGTGAGCCAAGATGTTCGTTAAAGGACAATGAAAATTTATGTGAAGGACATGATCATATCATGTCCTTTTTTTATTTTGGCCTTCCGTCACAAATGAAATCAATCTAATCGATGTCAGAACAAGATTTAGACATATCGACTGAATTACAGGCATCCACTCGAAAAGAATATTTCGAGTTAAGCAAGCATACCACATTGCAGTATATAGTATATGCGGGTATGATTGTATGTGTTGTCTCTTTTCTTCACATGGTTATTGCCATGCCCTTGATGGATGTCTTTTTCACGAGCTTCATGCATGCGGATGTAGCTTCTGATGGAGAAGTATTGGAATATCGGATTGCTGAAGGTGCACCTAAGGATGAGATAGTCACGAATCTCTTTACGAATTGGGGAATAGTTGAGCGTGTTGCAGGTATGGAGAATGAACCGAACAAAATGCGTGTTGCTCGCTATCTCTTCAATCCAACTTTGGCTTTATTGCCATTGATCTTGTTCATTGGAGTTGCGATCAGCACATATATTGTTTCCTTCTTACCAAAGAGCATTGGATTATTGCGTCAGAAAATTCAACGTGAAATCATGAACATGTTGGACACTATTTCAATTTCATTATATGGTGAACACACAGATGCCGAAATCATGGAATTGCGCAGAAGGGTAATTGATGCTGATATTCGCGATTTGCATGATCTTGCGAAAGAATATAAAATCTCCGTTGATGAGATGAAAAATCTGCAAGGCGCATTATTATGGCAAGAAGCGACGAGTCCATTTGAATCATTCGTTCGAACACAAGTTGCAATTCAATTTTATATGCGATCCTATTTTTCAATCCAATATGCAAATGCCATATTGGGTATGGTATATATGGGCGCTGCGGTATTGATCATCATCATTGGTATTCGTGGATTGAAATTTATTCCATCGAGTGAGCCATCAATCATTTTGTTTGCTTTAAGTCTGGAATTCATTCTTTTGATCGTATATGCGATAATGTTGATTTTCTCTCCAAAAGAGGATGAACGAGAACAAGTTTCAATGGCGGGTGAAAGCGGAGGATTATTCTCATTGTTCGGTGGCGGTTCGCAAGAAACACAAGCTCGTAATGCAGAAGTGGAGTCTTTGCTCAAGATTTTCATGACGCAACCACCTGATACCAAGAAAAAATAAGCCCGTTATTCAACGGGCTTTTTTATTGGAACTGAGACCGTATATGTTTCGTTATATCCATATCAATTATTCATTAGAGAGTCAATCATGCAGAATGTAATCAAATTATCGATGCTGATCGCATCATTTGGAGTACTCATTATGTCAACAATAGGATGCGAAGCAGAAGAACGTGCAATGTCAGGTGGCTCCATTCATCAATTTACAATGAAGAACATAGATGGAGTTGAAACGCCGCTTTCCCAATATCGTGGTCGCGTGATGCTCATCGTGAATGTAGCCTCACAATGTGGATATACACGTCAATATGCAAATCTTGAAAAATTACATGCATCTCATGCTGCAAAAGGATTGAGCATTCTTGGTTTTCCCGCAAACAATTTTGGTGGACAAGAGCCCGGTACAGATCAAGAGATTAAAGATTTCTGTTCAACAAAGTTTAATGTCACTTTTGACATGTTCTCAAAAATATCTGTGAAGGGTTCCGATAAGCATCCACTCTATGGATTCCTTACCTCCGGTGGAGGCAATGGAGATTTATCAGGTGAAGTGGGTTGGAATTTTGAGAAGTTTCTTGTTGATAAAGAAGGGAAAATCATAAAGCGCTTCAAATCCGGTGTGGACCCCCTGTCCGATGAGTTGATCAAAGCTATAGAGCAAGAGATAGCAAAATAACGTAGACCATGCAAATTCATGCCTTGATGATTCAAGGCATTTTTTTTGCAAATCGTTTCTTAACGGTCTGTATCTTTGTATGTGAATGTTTACAAATCAACTCACTATCACAAAATCACTTCATGGTAGCATCAGAGATACAAGAAGAGTTAAAGCATTTGGAAGAGATGCTCGTCGAAGGTACAAATATTTCCTTCATTCTTGAACAATCCAAGTCTCTTCTATCTCTTGTTGATGCGAATATGCATTGGCAACTCCATGCATCCATCCTGTTACAAATTGGCAAAGCACATTTCTTTCTAGGTCAGATTGATGAATCAAGAGAAATAGTTGCACATGTGCTTCAACATTATTCACATAAGGATAAAACCATATGTGCAAAAGCACTAATACAACTAGGAAATATTCATCAGCAGACTGCTCAGCTAGCTGAGTCAATTGCTTGTTTTCAAACTGCACTTGAAATCTTTGAAACTGAACAAAATATCCTTGGGCTTGCACATGGATATACTAATGCGGGGATATCCTATCGTAAGTTGGCGGACTATTCAACTTCTCTAGAATTCATGGATAAAGGCCGTCGCCTCTATGAAGAATTGGGAGATGAAGCAGGAGTTGCTGCAAATACCGGAAATATTGGCAATGTATATTTCGTAATGAATCAATATGCAAAAGCGCTTGAATATCAATATCAAGCTCTGGCCATAAATGAGAAAGTCAATAATCTTCGAGGTATAGCAAATAATT
The DNA here is from genome assembly GCA_005788035.1 of Bacteroidota bacterium. Taxonomy (GTDB): domain Bacteria; phylum Bacteroidota; class Ignavibacteria; order Kapaibacteriales; family UBA961; genus UBA961. Next base: position 15,884 of record SXZI01000191.1, on the reverse strand, counting down.
GCCTTACAATTGGTGGAGTTCATTTAATGACAAATGAATATGGACTTGCTGATTCGTATTTTCAAAGAGCTTCAGAGCTTTTTGAAATTCTAGATGACAAAGCTGGCGCTATGCATGCACAAAGCAATATTGGCATTTTGCTTGATTTTCAAGAAAAGTTTGAAGAAGCACTTGCTCTGGATGAAGAAGTCTTGAAATATGCTATTGAAAAAGATGATGCATCGGGTATCGCATCCCAATTTGTCAATATTGGAAACCTCTATGCAAATCCAAAAAATACAAGATATGAACCAATCAAAGCTGAAGAGTATTTTCTCAAAGCTATGGACATACATATTGAATTGAAGCAACAAGATGCTGTTTGCTCATTGCACAAACAAATGAGTGAACTCTATGAAAGAATGGAATTATGGCAGAAATCACTATATCATTTAAAAGAGCATTTACAATTAAATAATGTCTTGATTTCAGAAGAGGCACAACACAAAGCGGATTTATTTGATCAAAGAAGAAAGCTTGATCAAATTGAAAAAGAAAGACAACTAGAGGTTGCCCGTTTTCAAGAACAAGAAAAAATTCTTCACAATATCCTTCCAAACACAATTGCGGAAAGAATGTTGAATGGAGAATCCAATATAGTTGACAAAGCAGAAGATGTGAGCATTTTCTTTTCTGATATAGTTGATTTTACTGCATTGACTTCTGCCATGAATCCTGAATCTCTCATCATGGATTTAAATAAACTTTTTACTGAATTCGATAGAATTGCAAAGAAACACAATGTTGAGAAAATCAAAACGATTGGTGATGCTTATATGGCTGTTTGCGGGGTACCCAAGAAACATCAAGATCATGCATTGAGATTGGCGAATTTTGCATTCGAGGTAATGTCTGCATCAAAACAATTCATCATTGGTCACAGCAATGTAGATTTACGAATTGGCATTCATGCCGGCGAAGCAATTGCAGGTATCATCGGTGAAGATAAATACAGCTATGATTTATGGGGAGATACTGTAAATATAGCGAGCAGAATGGAAAACACGGGAGAGAAAGGTCATATTCAAGTGACTGAGCATTACAAGCAATTGCTTGACGGCCATTCGGATATCATCTTCACTTCACGTGGTGAAATAGACATCAAAGGTAAAGGAAAGATGAAGACATATTTCATGCATCAATCGAATAATGCTTGATCAGTCTTTCCCTCTTTTCCAAAATGACGATAGCATAATGCCGTGGCTTCGCGACCTCTTTGTGTTCTTTGCAAGAATCCTTGCTGAATCAGAAATGGTTCATATACTTCTTCCAATGTTCCGGCTTCCTCGCCTACAGCAACGGCTAATGTACCAACTCCAACAGGGCCTCCATTGAATTTATCGATGATAGTCAGTAGAATGCGTTTATCCATTTCATCCAGACCGTATTCATCAACCTCCAATGCAGCCAAGGCAATATGAGCTATTTCTTTGGTGATTGTTCCTTTACCTTTTATTTCCGCAAAGTCTCGTGTTCTTCTCAATAATCTATTCGCTATGCGAGGGGTTCCTCTGGATCTTCGTGAAATCTCATGAGCCCCGTCTTCATCAATGGGAACATTCAAGATACCGGCAGAGCGAACAATCACATGATATAAATCTTGATGAGAATAATAATCCAATCTACTGACAACACCGAAACGAGATCGCAATGGAGCGGTGAGTAACCCTGCTCTGGTTGTTGCGCCCACCAAGGTAAAACGTGGAATCGTGATTTGCACGGATCGAGCTGCCGGACCGGACTCAATCATGATGTCCAACACATAATCTTCCATGGCAGAATACAAATACTCTTCGATCACGGGGGATAGTCTGTGAATTTCATCAATGAAGAGAATATCTCCTTCTTTCAGATTTGTAAGCAGACCTGCGAGATCTCCCGGCTTTTCGAGAACAGGACCTGAAGTCGTTTTGATTTCTGCTCTCATCTCATGGGCAATGATATGACTAAGCGTGGTCTTACCCAGACCCGGTGGCCCGGTTAATAATACATGATCCAATGCCTCTCCACGATTTCTTGCAGCTGCAATGAATACCTTCAAATTATCCACGATTTTGGCCTGTCCCGTGAAGTCATCAAATGAGGAAGGACGCAGGGTTATATCACTTTCATCTTCATGAATGCGTTGCGTGCTGACAATGTCGGATTGGCGTTCCATGTGTTTTGCCATGAGCAGTTGATTAATAATTTGTCAGAATGATTCTTGTCCTTTGCAATAAAGCAAAGGATTGGTAATTTTCATCACAATGTAAGCATTGAAAGTGCAAAATAAAACTTCACGATGCCATACTAAAGACTTTTGTTTTGGTGTAAGTACAATGTCATTTATTCGCGTGTCTCGGCTTGTCACGATTGAACGTCATATCGCCGAGGAACAACAGTATCATCCTTCTGCTACAGGGGAATATTCACGATTATTGAGGGATCTCACACTTGCTTTGAGAATCATAGCCCGCGATGTGCGAAGAGCGGGTTTGAATGATATTCTAGGTATGACCGATTCCATGAACATTCATGGGGAAACTGTAAAAAAGCTTGATGAATTTGCCAATGAAGTCATTTTTAGAGCTATGGATCATGGCGGCCATCTATGTGTGATGGCTTCAGAGGAATCAGATGGCATCATCAATATTCCTGAAGAATATGCAAAAGGAAAATATGTGTTGCTCTTCGATCCGCTTGACGGTTCTTCAAATATTGATGTGAATACTACCATCGGGACAATCTTCTCGATTTATCGTCGATTGGATCCGCAATCAATCACAGATGGTGATGAGCGCGATGTATTGCAACCCGGATATAAACAAGTGGCGGCAGGGTATGCTTGTTATGGAAGTGCCACCACATTGGTCTATACTTCCGGTCATGGCGTTGATGTATTTACTTATGATCAAACAATCGGCGACTTTCTTCTCACACATGAAAAAGTGCGCATGCCGAAACAAGGGAAAATTTACAGCGTGAATGAGGGAAATTATTCTTTATGGTCCGATGGCATGAAACGCTATGTGGATCACTTGAAACAACCATCTTCAGGAAAACCTTATTCACTTCGATATATTGGAACAGCTGTTGCCGACATTCATCGCACATTGCATTATGGTGGCATCTTCATGTACCCTGCCGACACGAAACATCCAAATGGAAAGTTACGTTTGCTTTATGAATTGAATCCTCTTGCAATGATCATCGAGCAAGCTGGTGGAAGAGCGAGTGATGGCATCAATAGAATTTTGGATATCATACCCACTGATATTCATCAGCGATCACAGGCATTCATGGGTTCTGAACAGGATGTCCTTGAAGCCGAATTGTTTTTGAATGATCGTCAGCCCTGATTAATGCCACAAGAGTGATGAATCGCCATAGCTGAGAAAACGATATTCATTGTCCAATGCGGATTGATATGCTTGTTCCCAGCGTTCAATACCAAGAAATGAGGATACCAAAAACAGCAATGTGCTTTCTGGTTGATGGAAATTCGTGACAAGACCTTCAATCATACCCCATTGATAGCCGGGAACTATCATCAATTGTGTTTCTCCTTGAATTGTGTTCATTCCATGATGATGCATCCATCGAAGAATTGCTGAACAAGATTCCTGTGGAGAGATGGCATATTCGAATAGATCATACACATCCCATTGTCCGAGAGAAAATGTTCCTGTATGCCATGCAGGATGCTGCTGATTCATCAAAGCCACTCCAAACCAATACAAAGATTCCATTGTTCTACATGATGTTGTTCCAACTGCTATGCATGCACCTCTCTTATCATGTGAAAAGAATTCTTTGCAATGTTCAATGACTTCTCTTCTTACGATGATTTTTTCGGAATGCATAGAATAGTCTTCCACTGCTTCTGCATCAAATGGCTTGAATGTTCCAAGACCTACATGCAATGTTACCTCTTCCATTGCAATGCGCTGTTTTCTCAATGTATCGATGACTGATTCAGTAAAGTGTAATCCGGCTGTTGGTGCAGCAACGGAACCATCTTCTTTTGCATAGACTGTTTGATATCGTTCCTCATCTGATTCCTCGGCATCTCTATTAAGATAGGGAGGTAAAGGAATCTTACCGATTTCTGTTAGTATGTATGCGAGATTCTCAGCCCCTGTCCATTGCAATTCAATGACTGCATCCATACCTGACTTTTCCAATACCTGAATGATCAGATGATGCTGTTCATCCATTGTTGAGAGCGTCATTCCCGGAATGATCTTCTTTCCACCGATGATGCATTTCCACCTGCTCTTTTCTATATGCGACATTGCATCGGTAGCAGCACCAATTAGTGGTTCAGTCAGAAGTACCTCTGCCATTCCACCTGACTCTTTCATGCAAGCTATACGGGCATGAATCACTTTGGACACATTTACGAACATCAGTGAATTTGCAGGTATATGTTCGGGAAGATCATAAAAGTGCTTATGAATGAACCCTTGATTCTCCTTTGGCACTATCAAAAGTTTGCTGTGATCACGTTCTGCAAGTGGGTAGAGCGCAATCTTTTCTTCCGGGAGATGATACTTGACTGTTGTTGGATCAAATTGTGGTTTCATGGTCGGAGTAAAAAAAAGCCCTGATAAAATCAGGGCTCATATTCCAAAAATGATGTCTCGTATTATGAGCAACCGCTGGTGGTACCGCAGTCTTCGCAGACCGTACAAGATCCATTTCTCTTCACGCGCATGGAGCTGCATGTTGAGCATTGTTCACCGGTATAACCTTTTGCTTTTGCTTCGAATACTTTTTGTGTTCCATTTCCTGCTGCAACTTTCACTTTTGCAACCGCACTTGCCAAAGCAGGCTCAGTGACTTCAATCACTTTCTTGCTTGTCTTGGTTGTGAGCACGGGGTTTCCTGCAGGTGAAGTTGTTTTTCCGTCTTCATCAACGGCTTGCACGTGCACGAAGTCTGTACGATTGAGATAATCATAACCGAGTGAACGGAAGATATAGTCAAGCACAGAGGTTGCATTTTTGATTGCATCATGACCTTGCACAGGACCTGCTGGCTCAAAACGAGTGAATGTGAATGTATCAACCAATTCCTCGAGAGGAATTCCATATTGCAATGCTTTTGATGCCAATACTGCAAAACAGTTCAATAGTCCTTTGAATGATGCACCTTCTTTGTACATGTCGATGAAGATTTCTCCAAGAGTACCATCTTCAAATTCACCCGTACGAAGGAATACCTTGTGTCCACCGACATTACCTTCACGAACGAATCCACGGCGTTTCTTTGGCAATCTTCTGCGTTCGGCTCTATGATAGACACGCTCGACTATACGCTCTTGCACATCCTTTGGTCCGAGGGTTTCATCAAGTGTATGCTCATCACCCAATACGATAACTTCATCGAGGTCTTCATCATTGGAAGCATTGAGTGGTTGTGACAACTTGGATCCATCACGATACAGTGCAATTGCCTTCACGCCTGTTTTCCAAGCTTCATGATACACTTCACCAATTTCATGTACTTTTGCTTCGGCTGGCATATTCACCGTCTTTGAAATCGCACCGGAGATGAATGGTTGAGCCGCGGCCATCATGCGAACATGAGCCATGTGCTGGATATATCGCTTGCCTTTCTTTCCGCATTTGTTTGCGCAATCGAAGATGGCAAGATGTTCATCTTTCAAATGTGGTGCACCTTCGATGGTCATCGTTCCGCAGATGAAATCATTTGCTGTCTCAATTTCATCTTTGGTAAAGCCCAATGCCTTGAGCATGTCAAAAGAATAATCATTCAGTTGTTCGTCCGTGAAGCCGAGTGACTTGCAGAACTCTTCACCGAATGTCCATTTATTGAATGCGAATTTTACATCGAACACATTATCCAATTGACTTTCGACTGCTTCGATTTTATCATCGGTGAAGCCCTTGTCTTTCAAACTTTGCTTATTGATGCCCGGACATCCAATCAATGTGCCATGCCCTTTGCAGTATTTTTCGATGTCTTCGATTTGAGCTTCGCTATATCCAAGATTAACCAATGCTTTGTGCACGGATTGATTCACAATCTTGAAATATCCGCCACCGGATAATTTTTTGAATTTTACGATTGCAAAATCAGGTTCAATTCCTGTTGTGTCGCAATCCATGACAAGTCCGATTGTTCCCGTTGGAGCGATAACCGAAACCTGAGCATTGCGATATCCAAATTCTTCACCGAGTGCGAGCGCCTTGTCCCATGCTTGCTGAGCTGCATTGATCAAGTCTTCAGAAACAAATGTCGGATCGATTCCCATCGGGAAAATGGTAAGATCTTCATAATCTGCATTTGGAGAATTATATGCTGCCAAACGATGATTGCGAATCACGCGAAGCATATTATCCTTATTTGCTTCATAACGAGGGAATGGCTTTACATCACGAGCCATTTCAGCGCTTGCTGCATAAGATTCACCGGTCATGATTGCAGTGATTGCGCCGCACATTGCCAATGCCTCGGGTGAATCATAAGGAATGCCATTGATCATGAGGATTGTGCCAAGATTGGCATAACCCAAACCAAGCGTACGGAAATCATAACTGCGTTGAGCTATGTTTTTTGAAGGGAAATGAGCCATCAACACAGAAATCTCAAGGACGATGGTCCAGAGTCTGGTTGCATGACGGAAATCTTCGATGCGGAATGTTCCATCTTCATCGATGAATGTACCCAGATTCAAACTTGCGAGATTACAAGCAGTATCATCAAGGAACATATACTCTGAACATGGATTCGATCCATTTATGCGTCCATCAACGGGACAGGTATGCCATTCATTGATGGTTGTATCATATTGCAAACCGGGATCTGCGGATTTCCATGCACTGAGATTGATTTTGTTCCAAAGATCACGCGCTTTAACGGTGCGTGCTACACCCTTGCTTGTGCGCCATGTGAGATTCCAATCTTCATCATTCTCAACCGCATTCATGAATGCATTGGTGACGCGGACGGAATTATTCGAATTCTGACCACTTACAGTGATATATGCTTCGGATTCATAATGTGTATCGAATGTTTCAAAATTGAGCGTTGTAAACCCTTGCTCAACAAGAGAAAGAACCCGGAAAATATAACTCATCGGAACACCGCGATGCAGTGCATTCTGTATGAGTGTGTTCAAGCGGTCATTGACCTTGCGATCGGCACCATTTGCTGCTGCTTCATCAACGATAGCTTTCAAAAATGTGGACGACACCTTGGAGCCCGCCACGAGGGATGCTACTTTATCCTCTTCGCGAGCTTTCCATTCGATAAACTCCTCTATGTCCGGATGATCGATGTCCACGATCACCATTTTGGCTGCACGCCTTGTTGTTCCTCCTGATTTGATTGCTCCGGCCGCCCTGTCGAAGATCTTGAGGAAACTCATGAGACCGGAAGAGTTACCTCCTCCGGACAATTTCTCGCCCTTACCACGAAGATTCGAGAAATTCGAACCCGTTCCAGAGCCATACTTGAAGATGCGTGCCTCACGAGTTACCAAATCGAAAATGCCTCCTTCATTCACCAAATCATCGGTGACTGATTGAATGAAGCAAGCATGTGCTTGTGCTCGTGAATAAGCATCCTGCGAAAGTGTCAATTTTCCTGATTTGGGGTCAACATAATGATGCCCCTGCGCGCTTCCCGTAATGCCATAAGCAAAGTGCAAGCCCGTATTGAACCATTGTGGTGAATTGGGTGCAGACATCTGCTTAAGGAGCATGAATGAAATCTCGTCATAAAATGCTTCGGCATCTTTTTTTGAATCGAAATATCCATGCTTCTCGCCCCAATGTCTCCAACAACCGGCCAAACGGTGAACAACCTGACGTATGGATGTTTCAGGACCGGTAATCTGATTCCCGTTTTCGTCCAATTGCGGTGTACCATCCGCATTATATTGCGGTACACCGGCTTTGCGGAAATACTTTTGTGCAAGAATGTCAGTGGCTACTTGTGACCACTGGGAAGGTACTTCTATATTGTCCATCTGAAATACGGTGGATCCATCAGTATTGCGCAAAACTGATGAACGCATTGTGTATTCACATTGGTCAAATGGGCTCAGTCCCGCTTGGGTAAAGCGTCGCACTATATTCATACGAGTGCCTCTTCAGAATAGGGTGTTTTTTTTGTAATAATGCTGCTTCGGATCGGGGAAATCCGAGAGGCAAAATACATAAAAAACATGAATCACGTATATGATTCTTATGTTATCAAATAGAAATTTCAAATACTTATGAGGGAATGGCGTATTCCCGCGATTTTCTTCGTCGGTGATCTGCTGTGGGGGGCAAAGACACCAAAACTTTCCTCCCCCGCTACCCTTTGAAGCGGAATGGCAATTGATTCCAAATTGGAATAATGGCTCGTCGGGAGAGGCAAATTCAATATGCTGCTTTGCCGTGGTTCAAAACTACATGTTTCTCTTTCAAGAGCAATGCTTGTGGAAAACTTTCAATAGAAAAAATGATCATACTTGACTTGCTTTGAACTGCTGATTTCATCAGGGTTCCAGGGTATTTTTTGGTCAAGTGATGGCATGATTTCGTGATATAATTTTGCGTGTTTTTTTTCTTGTTCTTGCAGTCGGAAATCTTCCTTGGTTTTGTTCGTCTTTGGGTTGCGGTTTTTGTAGTTTGCCAATGCAAATCGCACAATTCAGTACTGATTTTTTTAGGGATTTCGTAGATAACTTGAACTATTCTCTTTTCAATAGGTTCTCTTGTACCACTGCTATGGTATTTGCATCTATGCTGTTGTTTTTCATGACGATGCATGATGCTCATGGGCAGGAATTCGGAAAGAACAAGGTGCAATACAGAGATTTCTCATGGAAATTCATCAAGACAAAACATTTTGATGTGTACTTTCATGAAGACGGAGAATATCTTGCGCGCTATGCAGGAATTCATGCTGAACGTGCATTGAGTTCTGTTCAGAGTCAATTAAACTATTCCATTACCAAAAGAATATCACTCATCATTTATAATTCACACAATGATTTCCAACAAACTAATGTTGTGTGGGATTTTATGCCGGAGGGTGTTGGTGGTGTTACTGAATTATTCAAGAATCGCATCACTCTTCCTTTTGAAGGTGGCTATGAGCAGTTCAGACATGTGATTCATCATGAGTTGGTGCATGCAGTGCTGAATGACATGTTCTATGGTGGTTCAGTGCAAAGCATGATATCAAATAATATTCGCATGGAATTACCTCTATGGATGAATGAAGGATTTGCTGAGTATGAGGGAAATGGTGGATATGATACAAAGACAGACATGTTCATGCGTGATATTGCATTGAGTGAATTCATCAAAGGTTTTGATAATCTTACGGGATATTATGCATATCGTGGTGGACAAGCATTTTATTGGTATGTGTCGGAAAAATACGGTGAAAGAAAAATCGGTGAATTGTTGAATCGATTACGTACTTCCGGTACACTTGACATTGCATTCAAAGGTTCATTTGGAAAATCAGTCGAAGATTTTTCCGAAGAATGGGTCAGAGAAATGAAGAAAAAATATCTTCCTGATTTGGATCGTTTTGAAAGTTTGGAAGATATGGCCATTCGCATAACGAATCATAAAAAAGATCATAGTTTTTACAATTCTTCTCCTGCGCTTTCTCCATCGGGTGACACGATTGCATTCATATCAAACAGGGATGGACAATTCGGCGTGTTCTTGTTGAGTCTCAGCAATCGAGACAAAGAACCTGAAGAACTTATCAATAGTGGGCGCGCAGTTGATTTTGAGGAATTGAATATTCTCACTCCCGGCATTTCATGGTCTCCCGATGGAAAAAAACTGGCGATATCCGCAAAATCGGGTGGTGAAGATGCACTGTATATCGTTGATGTGAAAAGTGGCGATTATATGAAACATGAATTCAGTATCAAGACTTTGACATCTGCGATTTGGTCTCCTGATGGTGCAACGATCGCATTCATTGGGACCGTGTCCGAACAAACGGATATCTGGCTCTTTGACATAAAAACGGGAAGCATCATCCGTGCAACTGATGATGTGTTTTCGGATTCACATCCTGTTTGGTCTCCGGATTCACGTATCATATATTTCGTTTCCGATCGCGGGGATTATGTACAAGGTCCATATAAAGCAGAAGACATTGCGATGTGGAAACATGATCCAAGCATATCGGATATTTATCAAGTGGAATTGGAAACTGGTCTGATGGGTCGTTTGACATTCGATCCCACATCGAATAAAACATCTCTTGCTGTAACGAATAATGGTGCTTCTTTAGTCTTCGTTTCTGATAATAATGGTATTGGCAATCTCTATGAATTGCAATTGGAAGCATCAAAGGTGATACCTCGAACTAATGCACTGAATGGCATCACGCAATTATCCATGAGCTTGGATGGATCAACATTGGTGTTCACCACTCAAAACAATGGTGGATTTGATTTATTCCAAATGCGCTATCCATTGGAACGTAGATCGTATGATTCTCTTCCGCTCACAAAATTCATGATGTCCAAGAAGGGGTTGGGAACATCTATTGCCGGAAATAAAGAATCATTGCAATTTTCTCAACCACAAGAACTAATGGGATATGGAGAGGGAATCGACATAGAGTTTTCTCGTCAACAATTGATTCAACCAAATCAAGACATCGCGAGATTTCCTCAGCAGGAATCTTCTGCTCCCATCACGAATATCATGCGTGCTCAAATGGAGAGCGATATCGCAGATCCGATGAAAACTCCTGCTCAAGAGTATAAAATCACATTCTCCAATGATGTGGTCCTTGCCAATGCGGGTGTCAATACATTCTGGGGATATCAAGGTGTTGCACAAATGCTGTTCAGCGATATGCTTGGAGATCATCAAATTTACCTTCAAGCGAATTTGTTTTTTGATATACGCAACAGCAATTTCTTCTTTTCATATTCTTATTTACCTCATATCATTGATTGGCAAATCACTTCTAATCACAATGTTGGTTATGGTTTGGTGAAGAGTGATAATGCGCCTTCAAGTTATTTTTATCGATTCAGAAATTATGGACTTGGTGGCATCGCATCTTTACCAACTTCACGTTTTCGTAGATTTGAACTTGGCTTGAATTATATGCATCTCAGTAAAGAGAACATGGAATTTCCTCAGGAGCCGGTCACATCGCGAGACATGATTGTTTCTCAGACAAGAATGGTTTATGATAATACAATGCCGGGCTGGTATGGTCCTTCAAAAGGAACACGATATGCAATGTCTGTACAAGCAGCTCCTCGATTGGAACAGTCCGGTCTTGGCCTTGCAGTGATGGATCTTGATTTCCGGCAATATTTCACCCTCACTGAGGATTTTTTGTTTCTTGCTTTGCGCGGTGCAGGCGGAATGGGCGTGAGCACAAATCCTGATCAACAATTTTTCTTTCTTGGTGGTATTGACAATTGGATCAATCGTTCTTTTGCAGGTGGCGCGCTTCCTTTTAAAAGTCCGGAAGATTTTGCCTTCTTGAATTATGCATTGCCTCTTCGGGGTTGGGACGTGAATGAACGCTTCGGTACCAAATATGCAATGATGAATGCGGAATTGCGATTTCCATTATTCACTGCACTTCTTGCCGGACCAGTGCCTGTGGTGTTTCAAGCATTTCAGGCGGCATTCTTCATGGACATGGGAACTGCATGGAGTGATGAAGTGTCATGGAATCTTGCACAAAGCGGAGATTATGCACATTTCAGATATCCCAATTCAGGAGATTTGATGATGAGTGCCGGTGTAGGCATCAGAACATTTTTGTTTGGTTTGCCATTCAGACTCGATATTGCTTGGAGAAATGAACATCTTGGATGGTCCATGCCTCAATGGTTATTCTCTCTCGGGGGGGATTTCTAAAAATTTTCTTCTTTTAGTATTGCAGATCGAATGAGCATGCGCTCTTGGGAAGACGCAATATCCGGTTCTTTACTCATACGCATGAATGTGTATATCGGCTTGGTTTGAATCAGGCGTCCTTTGTAAAAGGCACATTGTAGAAAAAATGCTCTCCGTACATCCGGCTTATATGTTTGATCAAAGAGAAAATTACCCGTTCCATAAAACAACATCTTTCCTGTATGCATGCCGATTTCCTGGACCACATGGGCCTGCGATCCTATCAAAATATCCGCACCAAGTTCTATCAAACGCTTTGAGATATTCCTTTGTGCCTGATGCGGTATATACCCATCAACTTCACTGAATTGCACGCAAGCGATGATTGTATTGATGCCGATTCTCCTGAGTGAATCAATCAATCTTTTTGCTTTTTCTTCGGAATATCTATTTGCACCCGGTCCATTGTCGGCACATTCACCAAGCGGGCATCGTTCATTAAATCCTATCCATGCAATACGCGTGGAATCTTTCAGTGTGAGTATGAGCGGAGTATTTGCCTCGCGCGGATTGGCACCGCCTCCAAAATATCGCATATCATGTTTTGTATACCAATTGAGCGCTTTGAGATAAGGCGATATTCCACGATCCAAATTATGATTGCCTGTCAATTCAATGATATTCGCTCGAAGTGCTTTCAATACTTCCAAATGTTTTGTTTTGGTGAGAAACGAAAGTCTCATGCCGGCATAAGTACATGTATCATCAATCGATACTTCATTACTGATATGAATGAGTTCCGGCTTTTGAAAATATGGTTTGATATGCTGTATGTAATTCTCAATGGAATGTCTATCAAGATAAAGCCCCGTTGAACGTGTGAGGGCAGTCACACCGGTATGCAAATATGTCGTGACATCCTGTTCAAATGAAAATGCATGCTGACTTGGAATGATAAGTGGATATGCTGTTGGATTTGAGAAGTAATCAATTGAGTCAATCTGCAAAGGAAGAAAACGATTGGACAGTGAGTCGATGCTTATGAGCATGAGCGAAGTTCTTGAACGATCATCCCACTCATTCAATGATTGAATGCGGGGATTATCTATGCTCCATGTTGATTTCACGAATTCTTGCAAATCACCGGTGATACTGATGCTTCCTGATTTCACTCCGCGGATGATTTCTTTGATGCTTATTGAGGTATCGTCATGCAGATAGGTTCCAACAATGAAAAGTGGAATGCTGTCTTGCGACTTATCTTGTTTGACAATCTGTTTTTGCGAACTCTTCTGCTCAGTCCCTGTACAAGAAATCAATTGACTGAATAGTATGATGCTGATGATGATATGCATGCTGTCCTCCCAAATGACAGATGCAATCTACGAAGGAATAAGGAAATCTATTAAGGATTGATCAATATTGGATATGATGTCATTCTTTCGCCATCATGAATGACTATCACATATAATCCCCGTGAATGCGCTCGCCAATTCCATTCACTTGATGCAATGATTTTTTCATGAATGCAATTTCCAAGAATGTCATGGATACGGACTGATTGGAATGGTCGAGAAGCTTGAATAGAGATCATGCGACCATGAACGAGAATGGTCGCCGATGTGGATTCTTCTTTAATGGCACTCGTCATATTCGCATTTCGCACGGATATGACTTTCAGTCTTTGTGTTTTGAGCGCAGAGGTGGTGATGCCATATCGAGAATCCATATACCATGCTTTGTCATTTTGATTGGATAAAGTGGTTGATGACCAATACATAGTAGTTGGCAAATTGATGCCGAAGATTGGATCTATGGATGGCGATGAATGTGACTGACTTGCGAGTGAGAAAAGTTCTTTGATATTCGGCATTCTCCAATCATCATGAGAACCCGCTGCGGAGTGCTCTGCAAATTGCAATGCTTGTTCCCAAGTTATGCTGTCGGGAGAGGGTGTAGGGAACCATTCGAGATTTGTTCTTTTGTCTATGATGCTCCCATAATCAGTTCGTACATAGGCTTGCATGAGGACTTCGGGTGTAATTGCATCTCGGACAACTCGCGCATGTATTTTCTTTGTGCCTCCGGCAGAAATCGTTTCTTTTTTCAAGTGATTGCCGATTCCACCACCTGCATTCGTAACCCACACTTTTGTTGCATCATTGTATTGCGGGAGATTCGTCCACCAATATTCCGCTGTTGAAGTTGCAAATGCCGAGAGATCGAGAGGTGGTTTGTTTTTGCTGAATATGGTAATGGAATAAGCTTCAAGCGGACTCGGCAAACGCCAATCGGTGAAGCCACCCAATGTACATGTATCCGCATAGATGATTGCCTGCTCATGCGTCATTTCACCGGCATCTACCCTTTGCCATTGCAAGCCCGTCACATTATCGAGAACGATTCCACCATTAATTATCGTATAGCTTGGAACATTGATCGAATAATCAGCATCCTCACCGGGCGTATTGGTATATCCTAAGGTTTGACCTGTATCAGGCAATTCTTTGATTGTTTTGCGAATCTCTTGTGCTTGGATTTCAAAGGTAAGCACTGCAATGATGAGGAAATGAAGGAATGTTATCATGGTTGATGCACTATTGTATGCATGGTATTGAGTGGAGACAATTTCAGAAAATACACACCACCCTGTATGCCGTTCAATGGCATGATTTCACCTTGAAGTGTTTTGATCAATCTGCCTTGAACATCATAGAGATGCATTGCAAGGAGTGATTGCATGTCATTGTTCAGCATGATCCGTATGGTTTGTCCATCATAAGCAAGATCAGGCTTGATGTTTTCCTCTTGGATTGAAGTGGTGGAAATCGTACAAATTGGATTGCCTTTATAACTTTCGGTTCTAATTCCATTTTGGTCATAGAACACATAGATATAATTTCCTTGAGGTGTCCATGAATAATCAATGGAATAGTTCTGGCCATTCAATGTATATTTCAAATCATATCCGGAATTCTTTCCATTAGGTATCAGTGCCGTGATTGTTGCGCCTTTAAGTGGTGTCAAAGCGGGTCGAACTCCTTTTGCAGTAGCTTGTGGAATGAGTTGAAATGTTGAATCTTCCGTTACTTCACCGGCAAATGATGCAATCATATATGGTGCGGCAGAGGTTCCGTGATAATGATACACTCCCGATGCATCGGCATGGCCATGATGGGAATCAAGTGTTTTCATTGCGCTCCCATCGGGTTCAAGCGCTCCATAAACTGCAAATCCATCAAAGGCATAAGCAATAGGTTTTGCTGTGGATGTAAATGCATAAAGATGAAGTGGCGCTATGTGATAGTGATAATCATCGGCTCTTCCCGAATGGCCGCCAAAATCATCCAATTGTCCATCCAAAAATGCATCGATGCCCGTATTCGTATATGGATTAAAAATCGGAATGCCATTGATTGCAATTGCGATTGCACCTCTCGTGAAATGTTTTTGATCAACCGGAATGGAATTTTGCGCCATCACCGGATTCAAAGGAATGCTCCATGCATTGGCATTCAAATAACATTGAGGTATGGGCACTTGTTGTTGCCATGCCGTGATGCCTTTCATCATTTCATGCGTTTTTGCAATACCTATTGACCCAACCCTAAAATACTTTGTGTCCCAAGAAGTGACTACCTCGCTTTTGAATGGCGTGAAAGCAGAATCTATCGTCAATGGATTTGTTTGGACCATGGTGAGTGCTTCATAACCCGTGTTAAATCCGTATCCGAATAAACCGATGAAAGCTAGTAAGGACATCATGGCGAGGCGTGGAGCGTAAGTTCGCAAGATCAATGCGCCTGAAAGGAATACTATGCCCATGAGTACCAAGGCAATTGGAATTTCATTCTGAACATGATAAGAGATTGGTGTATTGATATGCTGATTGCGCGGAAGATTGAATCGTCTAATCATCTCATATCGTTTATCTACATAAGCTCTGTCTTCTTCTCCAAGTGTTGCATAGGGAACTGATATTACATCATGTTTTCGTTCAAT
>SXZI01000190.1 GCA_005788035.1 Bacteroidota bacterium | reverse complement strand
TTGGGTCTTATTGAAATAGAAGCAGTGCGTTCAACACGAGACAATATTGAGACCGGAATATATAATCCAAATGCAAAAGCAAGCACCGCGTATAATCCTGATAGTGAAGTTATTCCTACGATCAGACATAATGGTGTACTCATAGCACATATCGTTCCAGAGGGTGGAAATATTTCCGGAAAAAGCGCAATCATGCAATTGGATGGATGGACAAAAGAAGACATAGCACTTCATCAGAACTATGCTTTAATCGTGAATATCCCATACTTAGGGGTAACCTCTGCTCCTTGGATAAGTAAAAGTGCTGATGAGCAAATCAAAGAAGCTGAAAATAATCTTCGTGAATTGAAAGCATATATTGCAAAAGCAAAAATGTATTCAATAGCTGCACGCAATGGTTTGGCTGAGAATTCTCAAGATATTCGCATGGAAGCTATGCGCCCTGTTTTCGAGAAACAGATGCCTGTTATGTTCTCGGCGTCAAAAAAAGAACAAATTCTAGCAGCTTTGGAAATCATTGCTGAGCATAAATTAAATGGTATTATTTCAGGTGCATCAGAAGCACATTTATGTTTGGAAGAATTGCAGTTGGCAAGAGTTCCGGTCATTCTACCAAGAACACATGCTCTTCCAAGAAATGACGATGCCGGATATGATGAGCCATTTACATTGCCTTCGATATTGGAATCAGCTGGAATCAATTGGGCCTTTACAGAATCTTCTTTTTGGCAGCAAAGAAATCTCCCATTCAATGCAGGTACATCAATTGCTTATGGCTTGAGCGAAGAAGCAGCGCTACGCGGCTTAACTATCAATCCGGCATCCATACTCGGAATATCATCAAGAGTTGGATCATTGGATATTGGCAAAGATGCCACATTGTTCGTGTCATCTGGTAATGCATTGGATGCTTTGACAAATCATGTTGAGCATGCATATATTCAAGGCAAGAAAGTAGATCTCGAAAACAGACATACAGATCTAGCAAAGAAATATAGAACGCGTTATCAGCAGATGAAATAAAAAAAAGCCCGATCGCAATCGGGCTTTTTCTTTAGAGAGTTTTTTGTAACTGTGTTGTATGTGAAGTATATCTTCGTAGGATAGCATTTGTTTCGCCAAACACCCCGTTAATGTATTCACCTTCCGAATTCATCTCACCTGCAGACTGCCCCATCATAAGTTCCACTGCTTCTTCAATGGTTGAAATTGCATGGATGTGAAATAATTTGGATTTAACTGCCTTGATGATTTCAGGATCGAGCATGAGATCTTGAACATTCTTTGAAGGGATGAGCACACCTTGTTCACCGGTTAAACCTTGTTCAAAGCAAAGTTCAAAAAATCCCATTACTTTTTCATTGACGCCTCCGACGGCTTGGATATCTCCCTTTTGATTCATAGAACCGGTAATGGCTAGATATTGTTTCACAGGAATTTTCGTGATTGCGCTCAACAGAGCAATGACTTCGGCAGCAGTTGCACTGTCTCCGTCTATTCCATCATAACTTTGTTCAAAGGCAATGGAAGCAGACATCGTAATGGGGAATTGCTGCGCAAATCGTTCTCGCAAAAAACCTGAAAGTATCATCACACCTTTATCATGAACATTGCCACTCATGTCTGATTCTCTTTCAATATTGATGATCCCTGACGTACCGATACCAACACCTGCAGTGATACGAGCAGGTTTTCCAAATGACACCAATCCGGTGTCATACACCGTAAGACCATTGATTTGACCAACTCTTTCACCGGTGCATTCAATCATCAAAGTTCCATTTGTTATCTGCTCTTTGATTTTTTCATCAAGTATGTCATTTCTTCTGCGGCGCCCTTTTACCGCTTTTACCACATGTTTTCTTTCAACAAGCGAAGAGCCATCTTTTCTTGCATAATATGTTGATTCACGAATCAAATCAGCTACATCGCTGAACTGCATGGTGATTTTATGCTGCGTTCCTGTATGTTGCACGCCCCATTCAATAATGGCAGCAACTCCGGATTTTGTAAAATGTATCAGTGATTCCTGTTCAACCAATTGATGGATGAAATGAGCATAATTGTGCATCATCTCTCCGGTACGATGTGCCTCATAATCAAATTCGGCATTGACTTTGAAGATTTTCTTGAAATCCTCTTCTCCGAAATAAAAACTATGATATACATCAGCATCACCAATCATGATTACTTTCACATTCAAATCAATGGCTTCAGGTTTTAATAATGTTTGAGAAATCTGAAAAAAGCTATCAGCCGATTGGATTTCTAATTTCCCATAGAGCAATAAGCGTTTTAAAGCAGGCCAAACACCTTCTTCGGTGAGAATATCCATTGCATTTACAATCAAATAGCCTTGATCAGCCTTGAGTAGCGAACCGGATTTAATTTGCGAAAAATCAGTCTTCCAAAAACCTCGGTTATCGAAAACTTTTTCGATTGTACCGAAGAGATTTGTGAAAGAAGGAGTGGTCTCTACAATAACAGGTGCGGAGTCGGTCAGTGAATTATCCAGAACCACATTCACACTGTACTGGGCAAATTTAGCCTTGATATCTTCTTCGGTCGGTTTCTCGGTATCGTCCTCTTCATTTCCCGTACCAGGCAAGAATATAGCCAGATGTTCTAGAATATCACGTTCGAAAGCTTGAGAATAGGATAATACTTGCTCTGAGGAATAATTTTCTCGAACAAATTCTAATGAACCTTTAACGATATTTGATACATTGGATTTATCATATTCATTAATCTTTTCACGGAATTCTTGCATCAGTTTCATGCTTGATCTACTGAGGTTTTCAAGTTCCGTACGATGAATATGATATTGCTTCGTGAGTTCTTGCGCTTTTTTCTTTGTAATTTTTTTTCCCCGAACAAGTGCATCCAAATCACTTATTTTATA
The DNA here is from genome assembly GCA_005788035.1 of Bacteroidota bacterium. GTDB lineage: Bacteria > Bacteroidota > Ignavibacteria > Kapaibacteriales > UBA961 > UBA961. The sequence continues at coordinate 19,847 of SXZI01000190.1, read as the reverse complement.
TTCCTTTTTGTTGAGAAGAATTAGTACATCAAATTCCATAAGACCTAGTTCATTTTCAACTTGGCCAAGTACAAAGCCAAGTGGTTTGATTCGTTCATTGAATTTGGTGATAAGGGATTGTTCGGAAGCGCGATATCCTGCAATCAATTCATTTCTTGGTTTTTGAAATGCATCTTCTTCGAACATTTGGGGAATACGCCTTTTTAGGAAGATCATCACATCATCAATCGCTTTGGCGAATAATTTTCCATGACCTTTTGGGAATTTTAACAATGTGGGATTGTCAGGGTTGGAGAAATTTTGAACAAAGCAATAGTCATACACTATAGGTTTTGATATGCTGACTTGATCCAGTATATGTTTGACGGTAGTTAATCTTCCCGTACCACTCACTCCCGAAACAAAAACATTGAAGCCATATGAATGCAATTCTGCTCCAAGGGTTATAGCTTCAATTGCACGGTCTTGCCCTACAATTCCTTTGAGTGGAGTTAACTCTTTGGTTGAAGAAAATGAGAATATATGTTCCGGGCATGTCCAAGCCAATTGATCATGCTTGAGAGCAGTACTCGATGTTGGAACTTTTTTGCGTATATCTGTGTCTTGTTTTGTCATGTAAAACCCTTATTAAAACTCATGAAACTCTTATTGTATTTAAGTTTCTGTTTTTTGTGCATTATTGGTTGCAATGCACAAGATTCAAATCAAGTTCCTTCTACCAAGGCAGGAACTGTTAAAATCAAGAAAAGTGATTCCGCATGGAAAGAAGAATTATCCTATGAGGATTATTGCATCATTCGTAAAAAAGGAACTGAAATACCATTCACAGGCACTCTTCTTTACAATTCTGAGCCTGGTTCCTATCATTGTAAAGCTTGTGACCAATTACTCTTTTCATCTGATGCGAAATTTGATTCGGGTACAGGTTGGCCTTCTTTTTTCGAGCCAACATCTAAGCAGGCGATAACCGAAATTGAAGACAAACGTTATACATTCACCACATTTGAAGTTCTCTGCTCTGCTTGCGAAGCCCATTTGGGGCATGTATTTGATGATGGGCCAAAGCCAACAGGGCTTCGATACTGCATCAACTCAGCGTCTATGACATTTAAAAAGAAATAATCAAAGACCTAAATAACGTGCTTCTTGTTCTTCTGAAGGGCCTGCCTTTAACGGAAGACGTTCAGGATGAGCATGTATCCATTCCAATAGATCCGTGATTGTTTCCTGCAATGGTCGAATTGTCAAACCTGCCTCTATTGCCTTTTTGCAATTTGTTCGATGAAATCCCCACAATCCGGGAATTGTATCAGGTATCCATAATGGTAAATCATTCCAAGGAATGACGCCTTTTGCAAGAAGGTCTTCATCTGATACCCAATGAATTTGTAATGAATGCTCAAAACAACCCATGGACTCTGTCAAGATATCTTCTACATGTTTTGCAGGACCGGTGACATTATAAACACCTTTCAATGCACTCTTCAGGGCATGTAATGTGAACAGTGCCATGTCTCTCACATCAATGAATTCCCATGCACTTGTATTTGGATTTCCCGGCGCAAGCATATTTCCATTAAGACTGTGTTTCATGCCGCAACGAACAGGCCAATAGGTAAAGCGATCTGTGGGATCATGGGGTCCTACGAGAAGGCCGGGACGCAGAATAATTGCTGATTCCGGAAAATACTTCATGATGATGTCTTCACAATGTGCTTTCATTGCTCCATAATTCTCACCCGTAACTGTTGTTTCTTCAGGTGAACAATAGGCTCTTCTGCCTGATTCATCATTGGAAATTGATAAATCATCATAAACGGACAATGTTGAGATGAAGCAATATATCGAAGCTCTTTGCGAAAAGTATTGTGCTGATTGTTCGACGATTGAAGGGATATACCCGCATGTGTCGATGATGCAATCAACCTGCAGATTGTCTAGCAAGTGAAGTTCCTTCACCCGATCACCAAGAATGATGTTCACTCCTTCGGGAGCATATTCAGGATGTGTTTTCCCTCTATTGAACATGGTGATGACATGCCCGTCCTTGATTGCCTCTTCAATAATGGCTCTTCCAAGAAACTGTCTACCGCCTATGATGAGAATATGCATGAAATCCTTATAGTTCAATCCGCAAGGGATGTATGATGCAGGAGAAAGGACAAGGGTATGTGTAATCGTGAGCGCCAAGCCAATTCATTATGTTCGGCACCTTCGTCAATCATTATTTGATAATTGTTTCCATCATATCCATGCCGAGAGCACAGAAGGTTCATTTTTTCTACATACGGAAGATATTCAGCATCCAAACCATCCGTGCCACTATCAATGTAAATGCGCTTCTTTGTAAATGAGGGTGGGATGTGTTGGTCCAAATAGGTAAGTATTGCTTTAGGAATCGTTGAATCTTTTACAATCAATGAACCCGGCCAATGTGTTGACAAACCTGCAATCCCTCCAAATAATTCAGGGTATTCACAGAGTGCATATAATGAAATCAATCCACCCATGCTTGAACCCATCAGGAAGTTATCCTGAGGATTATTGCTGGCAGAGAACATCTTTTCGATGAATGGTTTGAGTTCGCTTGTGAGAAAAAGCAAATACTCATCAGCCATTGGATTACCATTCAATTCTTTTTGCATGAATGAGGATCGAATATCATCTGGAATGTATTGCAATGCTTTTTCAGGGAAGTATTCCGATCGTCTGATGGTATCAATATTCCAAATGCCAACGATGATTGCCGATCGAAGTGAATCTTCGTTTTCACTCAATATTTCATCAAGACCCCATTCCTGATGATTCCATGTGTGAGTATCATCGAAGAGCATTTGCCCATCATGCATATACAAAACGGGATATGACTGTTTTGGGGTATACCCATTTGGTAATAAGACATCTATTGTTCGTGATTTCACATGTAAGGAAGGGAAATCCGTTAAGCGCACGATTTTGCCATATGCCACTGTTGGTAATGGCATTGCGGGGGATTCATCCGCTTGTATTGAATACAATGTGGATAATAACCCCAAAAGGATGCAATAGGGTCTGTAAATCGATAGAAACATGGGGGCAAAATTACTATTTTTAGGCATGAATTCATGCATTTTCCATTGGCAAGATGATGGATAAATCTTCATTGTATTATGAGGTTGTTCCTGGTCTACTCTTTGCAGGAGGTTGCCCGTGGGAGAAGAACCCGGAGAATGGCCTTTTCAACGATTTGATCTCTTTGGGCATTCGAGATTTTATTACCCTTAGAGATGATGTCAATATTGATGAAATACGATCTTTGATGCATTTCAAATTTCCTGATGTGACTATTCAACAGTTTCCAATTACGGACTTTTCTATACCTGATGAGATACTCTTGCATCGTATTCTGCAAGTTATGGTACAGAAAATTGCTGATGGAAAGCAGATATATATTGGATGTGCGAAGGGGCTTGGTAGGACAGGTTTGATTATCGCTTGTTTTTTGTCTGTTCATCATGGAATATCGGGTCCGGAAGGAATGAAACTCATGAATGAATTGAGAATACAAGGCAATTTTCATCCGGATTGTGCATCACCCGAAACTTCAAGACAAATAGACTTAGTTAACAACTTTGAATATATGGCTCATACTCTTCTTGAGTGAACTCCATGATATGCTTCTTAACATTTGTTCATCATGGTTATTAATCAATAGTGGATGTTTGTGTGATGCAATAGTAGCATGTAAAACCGATCTTGTAATTACATTGAAACTCCATCAGCTTCATCAATGTTATCGAGAAACATAACCTATGAAAGATAGTATAATCCTCTTTTTTGCATTGATACTTTTGCTGATTTCCTGCGGTGAAGGTCTTGCACCATCGGAACCTGAAGCCAAAGTAGGCCCGGGTTTATTGCGTGGAACAATCGTCTTTAAGGGCGGCAAAGATTGGTTGAATGCACCGGACAGTGTTATTGCAGTTAGAGCCGCAGGATTCACAGCATATCCATTGCCAGATAGCGCAGGAATAGTCAATGAATTGCTGGAAGGAAGAGCTATAATTTCAGGTTTTCAGTCACTTCCATTATTCGTGGATTCAACCACATTTGAAATTCCAATTCCGAAACCTCCCATGACATTGCAATATTTTGCAATTGCACAGCAGACATCAACTGACTTGAATGATCAGACAATCATAGGAGTGTATTCTGACAAACCAAATTTCGCTCCTTTACCAATTGTAATCGGATCGGGTGATACTGTGAACATACGCATCACGGTTGACTTCAACAATCTTCCACCACAGCCATTCTAATCATATGAAATCAATTGTACTATTTCTGATCTTGTACATTGCTTGCAGCATTTATGCTTTGGCAGGTACTATACAAGGAAAGGTCATCGATTCATTGGATAATATTCCATTGTATGGTGCCACCATTCGCATTGAAGGCATACAAATAGGGGCGAGGTCGAATGCTGATGGGAATTTTTCAATACAACGTTTGAAACCGGGAAATTATCGCCTACTCATATCGTATGTTGGGTATAAGACCGAAAACGTATCACTTGCAATTCCTTCTGATAATTCCACAGTGAATATCATCATTTCTCTTCTTCGTAAAGACGTGAATTCTAATGCAATCATAGTCTCTGCCGGAAAAAGAACACAGTCTATTCAAGAAGTGCCTGTCTCTGTAGCATTGCTCGATCAACAATCCATTCAACAAAGAAATGTCAATCGCATCGATGAAGTTTTGCGGTATGTCTCGGGAGTGAATGTCGCAAGAGATCAAGTGAGCATACGTGGCTCATCCGGTTTTGCTCTTGGCATTGGAAGTAGAGTGGCATTATTGCTTGATGGTTTTCCCATGCTCAGTGCAGACAATGGAGATATGAAATTCGATGCACTTCCAATGCCTGAAATACAAAGAGTGGAAGTTGTGAAAGGTGCAGGATCAGCTCTTTACGGTACCGGAGCGCTCGGTGGTGTTGTTTCATTGTTTACTAGAACGCCGGCTGATACGGCTCGCATAATGATACGTAGTTATGCAGGTGTCTATACGCAACCTGCATTTGACCAATGGGTTGTTCATGATGCACCTCCGCCATTATATGGTTTGGACATAAGTTACAGTCAACGATTTGACAATCTCGAATGTACATTGCTGGGTGGCACTAGATACGATAAAAGTTATCGTTTGACTGATCAATCGAGAAGATTCAATCTTTTCTCAAAAATCGCTTATACATTTGATGAACATGATAGAACAATATTGACTGGCATTATCAATTTGGCTCATGAAGATAAAGGAGATTGGGTGTTTTGGAATTCGCTTGATAGCGCAACCAGACCTCCAACATCTTCAAATGCTGATAGGATGACATTATCTTCCAAAGCTATGATGGGTCTGAATCTTCGACATCTATTCAAAGACAATGGATTATTGAATATTCGATCGGGCATTTTTCTTACTGATTTCGACAATTATAATCTTTTACCTAATGAAGAAGCAGTTGCAAGTAATGCACAATCATTCAATTCAGAAATTCAGTATTCCAGGTCATTGTTTACAGATGTGTTTCTGACAACCGGATTGAATGTGATTCTCAATAGAGTCGAAGCACCAATTTATGGAACAAAACAACAACGATTCATTTCCGGCTATGCACAGACTGAAATCAAACCAGGTATTGAAGGTCTGATCATGACTATCGGTGGACGAGTGGATCATGAGCAGACTGACGATGCTGATCAGCATTTTGTGATTTCTCCGAAAATAGCGGGTAGTTGGCTTTCTCCTTTCGGTGTACAGTTCCGAGCATCAATTGGCCGCGGTTTTCGTGCAGCAACAGTTGCTGAAAGGTATGCTGCACTACGCTTCCAAGGAATATCTGTTCAACCGAATGAAGCAATAAGGCCTGAATATAGTTTATCCTATGAACTCGGAGCTTCAACGGCATTGCCATTAAGCGAAAGTGCTGATATGCTTTTGATGGACATAGCAGTATTCAATAATGCAATGGATGATCTGGTTGAACCATCATTTACCGTCACAGGAAATGTACAATTTCAAAATGTAACTGCAGCAAGAGTGCGTGGAATAGAGATTGGATTGCGAACGCAATTATCACATGGATTCGGAATAGAATCTTCATTGACCTATATGGACCCTGTTGATCTGACACAGAATCAAACATTACCATATCGATCTTCAATTCTTTGGTATTCGCGTTTATCAATTCCGATCATTGAGAATATCCAATTCCAAACTGATTATCGATATCTTAGTAGAGTTGAATTGATTGATGCCAGAATTGCTGCTTTGGGATTTATCGCTGATGCAGATGCACGCGTTGCGATCCATGTTTGTGATATGCGACTTGTCATGAATATGCAATCAATGATTGCCGCACCCTTGACCTTGACATTAAATGCAAAAAATGTCTTCGATTATTATTACTCTGAAATTATGGGTAATCTTGCACCAAACCGACAATTATCAATCCAAGGAGAGATATTGTTATGAACATGATATTTGTATTATTCATCATATGTTTCGGATTTAGTGCTTCATTTGCCGATTCAACCATTGTTTATGATTATGGAAGATTAGCAAAAAAGACGAATGATGTATTGCCTTTTGACCCCGCACTTAAACCTTTTTATCATGGCGTCGCATCCGGTGATCCACTGAACGACAGAGTGATCATTTGGACGAGGATCACTCCTGATGTGGACGGCCCAACTGAAGTATCATGGGTTATTGCAAAGGATCCCGCATGTCTGCAAGTTGTGCAATCAGGGAAAGTGATTACCGACCAAGAAAAGGATTATACTGTTAAAGTGGATATATCAGGTTTGCAGAGCGGCATGCATTATTATTATCGTTTTGCTCATGGCAATGTTTCTTCTCTGATTGGCAGAACCAAGACAGCAACGTCGGAGTCTGTTTCTTCATTACGTTTTGGCATTGCATCATGCGCAAATTATCAACAAGGATTCTTCAATGCTTATGCACATATGGCAATGAGAAATGATTTGGATGCCATTTTGTTTTTAGGGGATTATATTTACGAATATCAAGCCAAAGGATATGGCTATTCTGACAAAGTTGGAAGATCTCATATTCCCGAGCAAGAAGCCGTTACATTGAATGATTATAGGATTCGTTATTCATTTTATAGACTTGATCCCGATTTACGAAGACTTCATCAATTGCATCCATTTATCGGTATTTGGGATGATCATGAAACAGCCAATGATTCTTGGCCCGGTGGAGCTGATAATCATCAGTCAACGGAGGGGGATTGGGAACAAAGAAAACGTGCAGGAAAAAAAGCATTCATGGAATGGTTACCCATTCGAGAGCAAGATTCAACAGGTAGTATCTATAGAACATTATCCTATGGTCCATTGTGTGAACTCTATATGTTGGATACGAGATTGGAAGGTAGAGATAAACCAATGGGACCAAAAGATACCACATCCAGTGCCATCGATACAGCTATTTGGCAAAGTCCCAATAGAACATTATTAGGTAAAAAACAATATGACTGGTTGACTTCTTCTTTGAAACAAACAAGAGCAACATGGAAAGTCATAGGCAATCAAGTGATGCTCATGCCATTAGATGGATTCACCAATCAGGATTCATGGGAAGGATATCCTGCAGAGCGAAAAACCTTATTGTCACGTTTTCGAAAAGATCCAATTCAAAATGTAATATTTGTGACCGGTGACATACATAGCACATGGATATCTGAATTACCAATCGAAAAGAATGACCCTGAATATCAATCAGCAACCGGAAAAGGTTCAACAGGAGTTGAATTCGTAACGCCAAGCATCACTTCAGCAAATATCAATGAATTATTGAATACACCACCCGGTTCTTTGCAGACACAGTTTTTAATTTTACAAGCAAAGACACTTAATCCTCATATCAAAGATGTTGAGCTGGATAGTCATGGATATATGATTTTGAATCTCACTCAGGATAAAGCACAAGCCGATTGGTATTTTGTTGATTCTACAACCATTCGTAGAAAAGGTGAAAAATTCTATAAGGGATTTCAAACCCTACTCGGAACAAATGCTCTACAACAGGCAAGTACAGCCATTGCTACCAAACCCGGTGGTCCCGTTGATCCATCGGATTCGCCACTTTCCATCAATGAAGAAATCCCTGCTTTGGCAATTGGAAATTATCCCAATCCTTGCACTGATCACACACTTATTCATTATGTAATAGCGAAAGGTGCGCATGTTTCCATTCAAATAATTGATGTCAATGGAAATGAAGTTCTGCGTCCACTACAGGCACTTTATCATGAACCGGGACCTTATGCGGCACGAATTGATATTTCTTTGCTTCCTTCCGGGACATATTATTATCACTTGAACATCGGCACCACAACCATCACTAGGACAATGACCATCATACATTGATGGTATTGGAGATCATCTTTTCATGGCCAAGAACACTATAAAACCGAAGAAACAAATCACCATCACGAATGCACGAGTAAATAATCTCCAAGATGTAAGTTGCGATATTCCTCGTAATGCATTGACGGTGATTTCGGGTGTGAGCGGCTCAGGAAAATCTTCCCTTGCATTTGAAACCTTGTATGCTGAAGGTCAGAGAAGATTCGTTGAATCATTATCATCCTATGCCAGGCAATTTCTCGACAGAATGAATAAACCGGATGTGGAAAGCATCACCGGTTTGCCCCCGGCCATTGCCATTGAACAAAGGGGATTCGCTCGAAATCCACGCTCGACTGTTGCCACACAAACCGAAGTATATGATTATTTACGATTGCTCTTTGGAAGAATTGGTATTACGTATTGTACTTGCGGACGAGTTGTTCGCAAAGACACTCCCGCACATGCCGCCGAAGTTATATCTGAATGGAATGAGGGCGAACGATTATATATTTTATTTCCAATTCATATTGCAGAACAATCTTTCGAAAAAGCTGTTATATCACTTATTGAAAATGGCTTTTACAGGGCCGTGAAGCCTGCAAGTGATGAGATCATAGATGTACAAGCCCATCCCATTACAACTATTGATGATCAAGATGAATTGTTAATGTTGGCAGATCGTATTATCATCAAAAAGGATCAAGATTTCATATCGAGATTGACCGAATCTCTCGAGACTGCTTTCACGCTCGGGCATGGAAGAGTGACGGTCCGTAATATCTCCACCATGGAAGATGCTTGTTTTAGCAATGTCCATGAATGTGCCTTCTGTGGCATTGAATATCAGGAACCTGAACCCCGCCTTTTCTCCTTCAATTCACCATTCGGTGCTTGTTCTACATGTCAAGGATTTGGAAGGAGCATAGGGCTTGATGAGAATCTGGTCATTCCTGATAAGCATCTTTCTCTGCAGAAAGGAGCGATTCATCCATTTAGAACAGCGGGATTTACTGAGTATCATCGTGATTCACTTGATTTTGCCCGTAGGCATTCCATACCTACTGGTGTTCCTTATTCTATTCTGACTGAGAATCAGCAATCAATGTTGTGGAAGGGTGATTCATTGTTTTTCGGAATAAATGGCTTCTTTGCTAGAGCAGAAGAAAAGGCAGCTTCAAAAGTTGGGTATCGCGTCTTGCTTTCACGATATAGAGGTTATACAACATGTCATGAATGTCATGGAGCCCGTTTAAGAAAATCTGCACGAAGAGTGTTTGTTGCAGAAAAAACATTGCCTGACATCATTCGGATGACAATTGCAGAGGCATCTAATTGGTTTGATGCTTTAAAATTAGATGAATATCAATTGCATATCGCTGACATGGTATTAAAGGAAATACGATCCAGACTTCGCATGCTTGTTGATATTGGTTTGGAATATATCACACTTGATCGAATGGCTCACACGCTTTCCGGAGGTGAATCGCAAAGAATCACGCTTGCCACTTCACTTGGAAGTTCATTGGTGGGCACATTATATGTTCTCGATGAACCGAGCATTGGTTTGCATCATCGTGATACTTGGAGATTGCTGGAATTACTCAAACGATTGAGATCCTTGGGAAATACTGTAGTTGTTGTTGAGCATGATCCTGACATTATTTCCTTTGCAGATCATGTTATTGACATTGGTCCCAAAGCTGGTGAGTTAGGGGGACATATAACATTTGCTGGAACTGTTCCTAAAATGTTGACATCGCAAGATTCATTGACGGGTAAATATCTTTCAGGAACATTGAGTATTCCCATCAATGGAAAAAGATCCAAAGGGAATGGCACTTCACTTGAGATTCTACAACCCATAGAGCGTAATCTAAAAGGAGAAAATGTTCATATTCCACTTGGATGCATGGTGGTAATCACGGGGGTTTCCGGTTCGGGTAAAAGCACGCTTGTTCATGAAGTACTTGCGCCGGTATTGAAACAAAAATATGCAGGATATGCCGGATCCATAGGTGCGTGTAAAGATGTTGTTGGTTATCAGCATCTGAATGCAGTTGAAATTGTAGATCAATCACCCATCGGAAAATCATCACGATCAACACCTGTTACATATACTAAAGCATTTGATGCAATTCGTGATCTCTTTGCCGACACTCAATCAGCGAAGCAATTGGGTTGGAGGGCAGGTCACTTTTCATTCAATGTTCCCGGAGGGCGATGTGAAACCTGCGAAGGAGATGGAAGCGTAACAGTCGAAATGCAATTCCTACCGGACATCACGCTCGAATGTGAAGCTTGTAAAGGAAGTAGGTATAAAAAGGAAGCCAAGGACATCCTATATAAAGGTGCATCCATAGTTGATGTGTTAAACATGACTGTGCAAGAAGCACTCATATTCTTCCAAGGAAATAAACGCATAGTCAATAAATTGCAAGTTCTCTCCGATGTTGGATTAGGATATGTTCGACTTGGCCAACCTAGCACACGTCTTTCCGGTGGAGAGGCGCAGCGTATAAAGTTGGCTGCTGCGATTGATGATTCACGATCAGAAAAGACATTGTTCATTTTTGATGAACCCACGACCGGTTTGCATCTTGATGACATAGCCACATTATTGAAATGTTTCAGGGCATTGGTGGCCAAAGGCCATAGTGTTCTCGTCATTGAACACCACCTTCATGTTATCGCATCTGCTGACTATGTGATTGATTTAGGGCCAGAGGCGGGTGAATTAGGAGGGCATGTTGTGGCTTTCGGTACACCGGAGCAGATAATGAAAGTAAGCAAGTCATATACGGGCAAAGCACTGAAAACTCTCTTAAAATAATCACCGATACCGTATCTTGCATTCATGAATATTCGCATCAAGCACATTTTCCGCATTACGATCACGCTAGCCATAGTGATCGGCTCCTCCTATATTGCATTACGCAATATCAATCTTGACATTCTAATTTCCACATTACTCAATGCTCATTATGAATGGGTGGTATTATCCATACCTGTAATGCTTGTGTCACATTGGCTTCGAGCATTACGCTGGAAAACAATGCTATCGCCTGTGGTGGAGAAGCCATCAATATTGAACATGTTTTCTGCGGTCATGATTGGTTATGCCGTGAATAATGTCATTCCAAAAGGTGGGGAACTCATGCGTCCCATCATTTATGCACGAAGAGATAAAGTGCCATTATCGACTGTTATGGCTTCCATGATCGTGGAACGATTCTTTTTTGATGCAATCATGGTCTTGCTGTTTATTGCAGGTGTATTCATCTTTCAAAGGGCAGATATCGAGAAAGCTTTCCCATGGTTTTCATGGGGGCAAATGCTATCCGTGATAGGTGTGCTTTCCTCAATCATCATCTTGATTCTTATTATCGCATTTTTCCCATCTTTGACTGATTGGTTATTGAAAGTAACAATCAGGCCTTTTTCGAAAAAACTATATGAACGTGTGCATACATTGACCGATACATTCGAGCATGGATTTGAAGTGATCAAAACTCCTTCACAGTATTTGAGATTGACATTGGAATCATTTGGAATATGGCTTGGTTATTTATTTCCGATGTGGATCATGATGTATTCATTTGATTTTCAATCTCGATTGAATCTCGATATCATAGATGCCACATTTCTGTTTTCAGTCGGTACTCTATCTCAATTCACGCCTGCGCCAGGTGGAATTGGCGTTTATCATTCATTGATTCAAACTTCCATGGTGAGAATATTCGGAATCATGCCCGAAGAAGCCCTTGCATATGCCACGCTTACACATGGCATAAACTTGATTGTATGTTTTATCATCGGTGGGGCTTTCTTTATCTACGAAAATAGAATTGAACCACTTCCCAAAGATCTCGATGAGATAGAAAAGGAAACGCTCGGATGATCATTCTATGGATAGCACTAGGAGGCGCAATTGGTAGTGTGCTTCGTTATGGCATAGGAATGGCTATGCATGGCCTTTCAGGATTATTTCCTATTGGAACGATGATTGTCAATATCATTGGATCTATCTTACTTGGAGCAATATTCGCGATGCAAGAGGGAGCGCTTAAATCAATGAGCGATGAGATGTGGGTGTTTTTGAGCATAGGAATATGTGGAGGATTCACAACATTCTCAACATTTGGACTCGAAACATATCTTCTATGGAAAGAAAAACACATTGTTGAAGCTGCACTATATATGATTTCCAGCATGATAGCAGCCCCCGCCTCAATTGCTTTAGGATATGCAGTCTCCAAAATGCTAAAACCATAATCTTATACTTCAAATAATCCGTCAAGATCACTTCGCTTTTTGGTGTATTGCATACCTGTCTTCAAATGTTTGACAATACATGTGCCTGCAATGGCTTCATCAGGTCCAATGATGATAGCATGTTCAATTCCTAACTTGTCTGCTTCTTTCATTTGAGCTTTTAATGATCTGTTTTGCACATCGGTGATTATGTTCTTTTTGCTGCTCATTCTTAATGTATGTGCAAATTGAATGACGGCACTGCGAGATTCATTTGTTTCAAAACCAATTATGTAGACATCTGCCTTTCTTTGGATTTCAGGGGTGTTTTCAGCAGCTAGAGCAATAAGCAAGCGCTCCATCCCGAAGCCGAATCCTATGCACGGTGTATGCTTGCCACCGAATTGCTCAAATAAATGATCATAGCGACCACCACCACCGAGTGCATCCTGTGATCCAAGAGAAGTGCTCGTAATTTCAAAAACGGTATGAGAATAATAATCCAAGCCCCGAACAAGCCGTGGATTTATTGAATAAGGAATTCCCAAACCATCAAGCATTGACAATACAGCATCGAAATGATCCTTACTTTCATTGTCAAGCATATCCAATAAAGAGGGAGCTTTTTCACTTATTGCTTTGTCTCCTGGATTCTTGGAATCCAGAATTCTCAGTGGATTTGTACTTAGTCTTGATTTCGATTCTTCTGATAATTCAGTCTGAAATGCGGAAAAATATTCAACCAGAGATGATTTGAATTGTTGTCTTACCGTTGGCGTTGCCAATGTGTTTAGTTGCAATTGATACGATTGTATGCCAAGGGATATCATGAAGTCATGTGCCAGAGTAAGAATCTCAACATCTGCTTCAGGAGTTGCAGCACCCATCAATTCGCAACCGAATTGATGAAATTGTCTTTGTCGACCTTTTTGGGGCCTTTCATATCGAAAGAATGGTCCCACATAATATAAACGAGCAATTTGCTGTTGTGCTGTGAGATTATGTTGAATTGCCGCTCTTACAACTGATGCCGTGGCTTCCGGTCTAAGTGTCAATGCATCACCACCACGATCAGGAAATGTATACATTTCTTTACCAACAATATCTGTTTCTTCGCCAACCGATCGTTTGAATACTTCAGCATATTCCATGATTGGAGTTCGAATTTCCTGATAACCATATTGAGAGGTAAGCAATCGAATTATTTGTTCAAGTGCATGCCATGATGAAATCTCAAGAGGGAGAATGTCCTTTGTTCCGCGAATTGATTGCATAAAGTTTAAAGTTGGAGTGAAGCCTGAAGAAACACATTTATTTGATTTCTTCGATTATTTACACCGAAATGTTGCCATTCATACCAGGATTTCAATGATATGGAGCTTCCATCGGGATATATCATCATCCCCGACATTTCGGGACCATAAATATATGTTTCGGCCTGTAATTGTGATTGGCCTACATTCGATTGATAGGGTTCTTGAGATAGACGATAGAAACGTCCTCCAAGACCAATGCGAAAACCATGTGATGCAGGTACAAACATAAGGAATTTGAAGAACTGTTCCGTGCTCATGGTTACGGGAGTTTCGCTGAACTCAGACCATGACATGATGCCTCTGTCGAATCTTCGGATGAAGAGATTGCTTTCAAGAGTCCACCCTTGCCGAAAATGATACATGATGGAATCTCGATAACTGAATTGTCTGAAACTGAAACTACGTGCAAATGTTCCGGGTAATTCAAAATCAAATATTGTATAGTTGGCAAGTACCTCAAATTGTGGATGCATTTCAAAAAATGAGGTCTTCCAATGGAATATGGGATTTAATCGAATACTGCTATTCCGATTATTCAGAGATGAGCGTTCAGACTTTAAAAACACAACATGTGTTTGTTGTATGCCTCCTAGGATTGACATATGTAAATGCTGGCTGATGGATCTTCTCCAAAATAATGAAGCAATGATAAGCTGTTCATCTCTGTCGTCATTGTTTTGTGTACTTGGGGTATCATATCTCAATAAGGAAGCAGAAATATCATAACCTATTGTGTCATCATCACCTATCGGTTGGAGACCAAGTGAAAATATTCTGAATCGATTGGAAATATTATCTCTTTGAAATTCTTGTTTGCGAATAATATCCAATTGATCTTGAGAAATATCAAACACCGGAATGACTGCATTCTTTTCATCTCGATTGAAGAGTGAAAATCCTGTTCGTAATTCTGTGCCATGCTCTTGTTTATATGTTACAGAGCCTGATACATTTACAGTAAATTCTTGAAGATTTCTATTTATTGCGGTATTGTTAAATTCAGTTATTGGTCTGCGGAATTGTCGTGCAATATCAGCGATTTCTGCATTGAGCGTGAAATCGGCCTTTACTTTCGGGATGATTTCTATGGCGAAATCTGCATTTGCTCTATGCCTTTGTTCTTGTCTTTGTTCAACGGCCAAAGAACCTTGCGAGCCCCCTTGTGGAGAGTAAAAATCGCGATTAAGCAATGTGCTTCGTAATTCGACGGACATGGAATTCTTACCTTGTTCATCATTTGCTGTATAGGCATTTAAAGTAATGTCGATATCGGCCATATGCCGCATCGTATCGATGATTGTATATTGTCCTGATCCACGAGATTGCACAAATAAGCCGTCGCCCAATGAAATTGGTATATGATGTACGTTCCCAAAATATGAAGATCCGCCACCATTGATACCTAATTGCTGATTTCCTTCATATCCGGTATAAGCTTCACCACCAATCACATCGCCTTTATATCCAATTCCTATATAACCACCGATTCTTTTTGCGGATTGCAAGGCGATGTCTCGTGAATCCGAACGCGAACTGTACAACACTTGTCCGAGTAATGAGATGGAAGGTGTTAAGGGTTGCTTCAAAAATCCCTGTACAGTCAAATTGTCTTGAATAGCAATGGTATTGGTTCTCATGATAGAACCTCGATATCGTTTTTTTATCACATACTCTGTGCCAAATGGAAATGCATATTGCATCAGCGCATCTGAAGTAAACAAGAATGTATTGGCGATTTTATCTGTTCCATAATTCCATGATTGAATATTCTGTGTGGAATCAATCAATGATATTGCACGGAGCAATGTAATTTGTTCTTGCTGAGCAAAGAGTTGCCCTGAAATCAAGAACACATACGATAGGAATATATGAGGAAGAAAGCGGCTCATGTAATGCAAAATAGCATAAATGTTGTTTGTTGCAGCGATTAAGAGTCAAAGCAATAAGTTTGCATGATACAAAGTATAGGAAATGCACCGCATGTCACTACCCATATTACAAATCAAACCCAATATGCATTCTCGAATCAGGGAAGGTCATCCCTGGGTTTTTGCCGAGTCACTCAAACATCATGACCCCATTCCTTCGGGTTCTATTGTGCGTGTCATGACGGATTATGGGTATGATTGTGGCATTGGCTTGTATAATCCGAATAGCGCCATTGCTGTAAGGCTTTTGCATAGTCATGAAGAGGATGTGACCATTGATTTCTTTGTCGCTCGACTTCGTTCGGCATTGGCAATTCGGCAAAGAGTGTATCCCACCATGGATTCCTATAGACTTTGTTTTGGGGAATCTGATGAACTTCCGGGACTGGTGATTGACAGATATGGACACTATTGTGCTGTTCAATGTTTATCAGCCGGAATGGACTATAGATTGGACATAATCGTGAAAGCTCTTCTCATCATTATTCCTGATCTGAAAGGTGTGATTGCAAAGCACGATTCCCAATTACGTATTAAAGAAGGTTTGGAACAGGGAGAGTATATTGTGTTTGGTGAAATTCCGGATTTCATCGAGATTTCCGAACATGAAATTCGCCTTCGAGTTTCATTGCTTCATGGTCAAAAGACAGGATATTTTCTTGATCAACGTTTGAATAGGGCTTGGGTTGGAAGATTGTCTCAAGGGATGGATGTGCTCGACTGTTTTACAAATCAAGGCGGATTTGCTTTGCATGCTGCACAGGGTGGTGCTAAATCTGTTTTGGGTGTGGATAGTGCTGCTCAGGCAATAGAATCTTCAAAGGCAAATGCCGAATTGAATGGATTTACAACATGTACATTCCAGCAGGCTGATGTCTTTGATTATCTAAAGCAGGCAGTTCATGATGATATGTCATGGGATATCATCATTCTTGATCCTCCGGCATTCACCAAAAGCAAAGCCACGCTTGCAAGGGCAAAACGTGGCTATGCAGAAATCAATAGGCAGGCATTGAAGCTTATTCGTTCCGGAGGTTATTTGGTAACCGCAAGCTGTTCTCAGCATCTTACAGTACAAATGCTCACAGACATTGTCCAAGCAGAGTCAAAGCGCATTAATCGCAAACTTCGATTGATTCACATTGGTGGACAAAGTCCATGTCATCCAATACTGCCAATCATGCCGGAGACTTCCTATTTGAAATGTCTTACCTTCGCGGTTGAATGATCAAAACTCAAGTTCAGCACCAAGTATGAACATTCTTCTTTGTCCAGGAAAAAATTCTCTTCCTTCGGCACCGGAGGCATATAATGTGTCAAACAGATTGGTGATGCTCATGCGCAATCTTAAGGCCTGAAATGGTCCGCCCATGGATTGAATCACATGATCAGCATCCAAACCAAATACCATATATTCATCAACAAGATTATCTGCATAATATCCACTAAATGAATTGCGTAAATCATTGATGAGTGCTTGATCTGTCATGAGATCATCATCGAAATTGTCCGACCTGAATGATCCCACCATTCTCAAATTCAATGCGATGCCTGATGTTTGGGTTCTATACCCCAAACGAGACATGCACATGAAATCCGGAAATCCAGCGATTCTGTTTCCATTCAATGAGATTCCAATACCATCACTTGTGAAATAAGTCATATCTATAATTCTGTTATATCCAACAGTCATATTTCCGGATAATTCAAGTGTATGTCCACCACGAAGCTGGATTGCCTTCCAACCTTCAAATTCAATTCCAATATGTCTTGTGCGTGGAGCATTTCCATCAATTGGTGAACCGAAGATGTCCAGCCTTCCACTTTTTATTAATTCATCAAAAAATTCCATGACATATGCCGTGATCCCAAAACGTCGATCATCGGATGTATGATGCCAACCTAATTCCAGATTAAACATTGATTCAGGTTTTACAAGTGGTCTTGAGAAATCGTATCCAAAAAGAGAATCATTCAGCTTCACTTTTTCAAACAAAGGAATGGCGCCGAAATAGGAATCAGATGCGGCATATAGGTTTCGCATCCTGGGTTCTCTTGACGTATAGGCAAGAGATGCAATAATACGTTCATGATCATTAAGAGCATAATGAAGTCCAATGCGTGGATTCGCAAAAAGATATGATATAGAGAAAAGTCGATCTCCATTTCTGGTGATGGAACGATCTGCATTGGTAAATTCCGTAAAGCGATTTCCAGCTTTTTCATGTTCAATTCCATAATTATGATGCACCAATTGCAATTCAGCTTGGAGCATCAATTTGTCATTGACTTGATATTCTTCTCTTGCGAATGCAGAGAGGATTGTTCTCATTCCATTGTATTCATAGATCGTGAAGTCCGGATTGAATCCTGCAGGCAAGCCTTCTGCATATCGAACTTTACCCCAATGCAATGATCTATGTGAGCGAAGTTCCAAACCGGTGGTCAATCGACCGTTTTCATGATTCCATACTAGTCTTGGAACCCAGCCACCTTGACGATTACCAACGAAACCCCTCACGATTGCATTGCTGATATTCGATCCATCAGGTGCGCCAAACTCCGGGGTTAGACGCAATGTTTGTGCATCAGCCCAAGAAGCGTCATAATCAAAATATCCATCTCCCGTATAATAAAACAGGGTTGATTTAAACGAAAGATTAGGAGTAATTGACCAATCATGCAGGATTTCATAATGGGGCTGCGTGAACTCTTCCACTTCTTGCAATCGTCTATTGCCCGACCATGCAATGGAGGTTCCGGTGGAATCATATCCCCATCCATTAAGATTAGATCGACGAAGCATAGGATTCGCTATCCATGCTTTTGGTAATCCTGTATATGCCAGTGCATCCTGAATGGGTCCACCATAGACATTAATTTGCGTAGTGAGATGTTCGTCGAATCTGGATGCACTAAGAAAGTAACTTTGAAGATTTGCCCATGAGTGCAAGCGATATCCATCGGATTGAATGGATGAAAGACGCGCAGTGATTGCATATTGTCGTTCAATCAAACCACTGTGCACTTCTAATGATGATTTTGATACTGTGGGTGCAATACGTGACTCTCCATTTGCATAATCGGCGTATTCCTGAAAACCTAAAAACTGAGAGTATCGAATTCCTGATGATTGAGCTCCTGACTTGGTGAGGACGCTAATGCTTCCTGCCATCGCAGCTGCACCATAGTTCATGAGTCCAGCACCCCTTTGCACCTGAACTTGCTGAGTTCCCGCTAATAGATCAGGCATATTGATCCAATATACATTGTGATCCTCAGGATCATTTTGAGGAACGCCATTGATCATCACAGCAATTCTTCTTTGATCGAATCCTCTTAGAGAAATAGAAGTATAGCCAATATTATTGCCATTTTGAGAAACTGAATATATGGATGGCAGCATTGATAAAGTTTGAGCAATGTCTTGAACAGTATATGTTTTCTGTATTTCTTCAGATGAGAGATCTGAAAAAGTGACGGTTGATTGTTTGTCGGCTGTCGTTGAACTCACAGTTATGCTTGGAGTTCTGACAGTCTTAGCAGAATCTATCTTTGATTGGCCCGCAAATATTTGGCCCAAAGAACAGAAAAAAAGGAATAGTAGCATTGTGAAGGCAGAATAGTGAAACATGTCTATTCCGCAAGAGGGGAGAACTCAATAAGAAAATTGAGTGTTATCGTTTTCCTACGCCGGTATAACCCGGATCAGGTTCAAAGAGTATGATCTCAGCCGAAAAACATTATTCGGCACCTCCAACGGACTATCAAAAGTAACTGTTTTGCATCTCACAGCAAAGTTCGAAGGAAATCATTATTTTACGACAAACAAGAGAGTTAAATATGGAAATTTTTGTTTGCAAAGGGTATTCAGGACAGATATACAGAGTCAATGTCAATGAACATATGATCATTGAGGAGATTATTCCTGTGAT
>SXZI01000189.1 GCA_005788035.1 Bacteroidota bacterium | reverse complement strand
TCCGTGAAATGGGTTTTGATGAGTCAATATTTATAAATGATTTAAAAAATAAAAAATTTTTAACCATGGCTCAGCAAGATTTCCGGAAGGCAGAATCCTTGGGGATTGAATCGTACCCTGCCCTACTTATCCGATCAAAAGGGGGTGTAAAGGTGATCGCCAGAGGTTATGTACACTGGAATCAACTATATTTTCAGCTTCAGCAAGAATTCTCACAATAAGATCACCATACCTGCGTCAACCCACCACCTTTTCGATAAAAAGCTGCCTTCTGACTTAAAAACAAGTACTGAAGCCACTTTCAGAAAATCGAAAATAAATTTAACGAAACCCTAAAATTTATTTTTCACTGATTCAAGCAACTTGATAAATATTTCAGAAACTTTTTTGCAGATTGAAGAAAATATCATAAATTGCCTTCGTTATGGCATGATGTTCAATTCTTTTGGCTGTGTTTTGTTGAGATATTGGAGTTGGGTCTCTTGAGAGATCAGATTAATCAGGGCACCGGCAGTCTAATTGAAATGGAAAATGTTCGAGAAACTCCTTAACAGTGTTTTCTCTGGCCTTGCCTCTTTTTTCAAAGTCATTATTAGGAAGTACTTATGACTAGTTTCTTTCAAAACGGATCTCGTGGAATATCCGAATCAGAAATTGAATTCTCTCAATTTCTCCATAATCTCTCTTCCATGAAGGATTTGAACATAGGTAGGATATGTGACCGCCTAGAGTATGAAGTGCGGACACAAGATCCTGAACGAAGGTTGAAGTGTGCTCAGCTATTATTGTCTGAAGCATCAGATCACATTCCTTATCAAGTTCGCCAATGGGCTTTATATGATCTCCTGTTTGTTGCTTCATATTGTTCGGATAAACAGGTTACCACATTATTGCTTGATGCCGGTTTGAATATAAATGCCTATGATTTACGTACAAATCACACCACGCTTGCATTGGCATCGGTGATGCAGGATCATGCTTTTATCGGTCTACTTCTAAGTCGTGGAGCTGATCCATTCATTCGATTGAATGGGAAGGATACGGTATTGGAAACATATTTGCACTCAGCTTCCACAGAGACCATCAAATACTTTCTTGATCAGTATCCTACAGTGTGTTCACAATTGGTGAATCAGCCTGATGTATTTGATGCTTGCATTCACATTGGAAAACCTGAAAATCTCGCTCTGCTTCTTGAGAAATTTCAGGAATTGGGAATTGAAGTCAGCTTGAATCCCGACATCCTTCTTGGTTTGGCACAGGAGGAAGATGCAGAAAATCTGAAACGATTGATGTCGATTGGGTTCAAATTCAATGTGTTCGATGAAGTCGTGATCAAGGCATTCTTCCATGCGATCAAATCAGGCAATAAAGAAATAGTGGAGATATTTCTTGAGCATGGAATGTTGATTACATCGGACCATAAGGGTAATCAGCCGATTCATTATGCAATTAAATTCGAAAGAATGGACATTGTGCAATTGTTCTGCAGATATGGTGTGAATATTAATGTCTGTAATGAAAGGAATGAGCATCCATTGCTCATTGCCGCTCAAACCGGCAATGCCGAGATCTTTACATTTCTGATGCAGTTCAATCCACGAATTGATGCCATCGATTTGGATGAACTCATTGAAACAATGACATTGACGATGAAAATCTATCATCCAGAAATCATCGACATGCGAGATGCATTGATCATACCGGATATCAAACAAAAAGGTATTGATGAAACTGAACTATGCTGTATACCTGAAAAGATCAAAGATACATCTGTGGAAGAATGCATTGAATTGATCAAGGATTCATTGCAATCGGAATATGTACCTTTGGAATTGATCAAAGGAATCATAGCGGAAAAACACATCGACATCAATCAGTTCATAGACAAGAATGGTTCGCTTCTACATTTTGCAGCAAAGAACAATCTACCTTTCGCAATTATGGTATTGCTGAAATTAGGAAGTGATATCAATCTACAAAATCAGACTTATGGTAGAACTCCATTATTGCTTGCCATTTCGCACAAAAACAGAGAAGCTGCATTGAAATTGATTGAATGTGGTGCCGATTGTGAAATCGCAGATGAATTGGAATTCACTCCTGTGATTGAAGCAGTTTCAACATTTGGTCCGGATGATCGAGTGGTGATAGCATTATTGAGAACGGGAGCTCATGATCATGGTTTGATTTTCGTGAGCGATAATTAAGTAATGACAATGCACATCGGGCCTAAAAATCAGGGGTGGCTCGGATGTGCTGTATTTTTTCAAAAGGGAATACTATGAAAGACAGAACAATAAAGCCGATAAGCAGTTATGCATATAATAGATCAACTCCATTGCCTGATTCAGCAGAATTACGTGCAATGAGCATAGATGCATTCAGAACCTTGCTCAGAGATGAAGCGAAAAGAATGTACCCGGACAATAGTCGTTTGATGGAATTTTTTGATGATGAGAAAATACATGAAGTGATATACGATATCGATGAAGAAGGAAATACCCTGCTTCATACGATTGCATGGCACAATCATCATGATTTTTCAGCATTTACAATCATCATGTTTCTACGTGATCCTCAGAAAAGAAATCTGATTGATGCAATTAATCATGATGGACAAACAGCTTTGCAAATAGCATTGGAGCAAGAGTCCAAAGATGTGGCAAAGTCCTTGATTCTGCAGAATGCAGATCCTGACATCGGAACAACTTCGGCTTTGATTTCGGCATTGAAAAGCAATCTTCAGGAGATAGCTATGTCATTGATTGAAAGGGGTTGTAATGTTCATGCCACGGAGGGATCGATGAAAACAACCACTCTCATGTGGGCCATCGATAAAAAAATGTCTGATGTGGCAATCGAATTGATCAATCGAGGTGTATCGGTAGAACAACCAAATCATAATGGTGAAACTCCATTGACACTTGCTTGCAAACGCGACCTTTCTGATGTTGTGAAAGCATTGCTAAAAGCCGGAGCAAATCCCGCAATAAAAAACAGAGCTGGTTGGCTGCCATTTCAATTATGCAGATCATATATCGAAAAACGCAATCCGGAACTGAAACTGAGACTTGTTGAGATTGAACAAACATTTGAAGAATATTCATCGCAAATAGCAAAAAGACTGGAGTCAATATGGAAAGAGACCTTGAACAAGAATTAAGAAATCACATTGCATCATTGACGCCTGAACAGCGTGATATACAACTTTTATTGGAATGCGTTCGCAAAAAACCACGCAAAGAATTCATCGAATTATATCTTTCAATGGGTTTATCTGCAAGGTTTGTTTCCAAAACAGAGGATACATTATTACATGTGATTGCTTCCAAAAAAACACCTGAAATTCTGAGCATGCTCATTGATCATGGTGCGGATATTATGGCAAAGAACAAAAGACATGAAACGCCACTTCACATCGCCGCTTCCTCGGGCGATGTATTGTCGACGGCCATTCTTTTGCAAGCAGGTTGTGATGTAAATGCACTTGATGTAAAAGGAAAAACAGCACTTATAAGATCATTGGATTCATCAAATGCACTTGAGCTTTGCCATACCTTACTGCAATATGATGCAGATATCACTGTAACCGGATTGGAGAAAGGTCGATTAATAGGACATCTCATCGTCACAAATGAAGATCCTCGATTGATCACAATCGAGGCAATGAATATGGGTCTTTTTGCCTTTCCTGATGCAGAAGGTGCATATCCTATACATCTCGCTGTTCATAATGGAAATCTGAAAGTCTTGAAGGCATTCACATTATTGGGGCATGACCTAAATCTTCCGAATAAGAGAACAGGTGATACACCGATGCATTATGCTGTACGCTATGGAAGAACTGAACTTTTACATTATCTCTATGAGCATGGAGCATCCGAAGAAATACCCAATCAAGAAAATGAAACCGCCGGTGAATTGGGAGAAAGAATGCAATGGCCAAAAGTGATTTATGCATTGGAAAGCGCAAGAGAAGAAGCCGAAACAAGAATAATTCAACATTCACTCAAACAGGAATCAACCATGAATAATCCGGAAGAGTCAGGAAAGCGTACTCGTAAGAGCAGAAATACCACGGTATCACACAATGCCAAATACAAAGAACAAGTGAATGACTTGGTCATTTTCAAATATGTTGTAGCATCCCTCAAAAGTGGTAAGGCAAAGATTTTATCGATGAGATCGGAGTTGCGTCAATTGCATGACTATAATATGTGCGGAGAGGATAAGCTCACATTAATGCATCTTGCTGCCATTCATGATTGCCCGGATCTCATTAAATATCTGTTGGGTAAACATGCAAATCCAAAGCTCAAAGATTCACTGAATAGAACACCGCTCATGTATGCAATTCTGTCAGGCAATGCACAATCAGTGAAATTATTGATGAAGCAATATTATGATGTTCATGAAACAGATGCCTTGAACAACTCGCTTTTTGTTTTGGCATACTGGATGGAAATGTACGAATTGGCAATGCAATTCATAGACGAAGGAGCAGATGACAGAGGTCTACTCGAAGGATATACTCCAAGTCAAAAGAAGAACATGAAGAATGGATAAATGAAGAATGAAATGTCAAATGTAGGAATGATATTCCCCTCAGATGAGGGGTCGCCGAAGGCGGGGGTGGGATCTCTCCATTCCCATCGGATGAGGGGTCGCTGAATGCCGGGGTGAGTTCCTCTTCATTCCCCTCGTGTAGAGGGGTGCCCGTAGGGCGGGGTGAGCTCTTCGGCTTACGTTTGGGGTATAAGTCATGATATTCCAAACTGTCCTTCTGGACGGCGCGTAGTTTAAACAAAAGGGTAAACATTCATAAAGAAGTTTACCCTTTTGTTTTATGCTTATGCCTTAGGAAGCCTTGAGTTGCGGCATGGATTTTTTTGTATCGGGCGAGGCCAGATCCCATGCTGTTTCGCCTGTCATGGTATATGCATGTTTGTCTGCACCATGTTTGAGAAGCAGTCGAATGGAAGCTGCATCATCTCGAAATGCGGCCCAATGGAGTGGCGTGATATTGTCATCACTGGGGATATTCGGATCGATCCCATTATCCAGCATTACCATTAATGCATCATGGCTTTGCCCTTCTATGGCAATATGAAGAGAAGACCATGAATTAGAATCGATGTCTTTGATATATGGATTACCACCGAGACCTAATACATAAGCAACGATTTTAGGATTATCGGCGAAAGCAGCGAACATCAAAGTGGTTTTGGTTGACTGACCTTGGTCATTGATATCAAACCCTTCATTCATGAAATAATCGATGAACTTATAGTCATCGACCATTCCGGCATAGTGTAATGCCTTCAAACCGGACTCATTCAGCGTGTGAAGATCACCACCGCATTCCTGCAGGGTTTTGATCATCTTCAACTTTTTTTGTCGCACTGCATGATGATAAAGCGTTTCGCCATCGTCTGTCAGGGCATTCAAATCTGCATTTACTGATGCAAATGCTCGAATAAGAGGTGTGGATAGTTCATTGTCCAAGCACATAGCACCCATGATTGAAGTGGATTCAGCCGCAGAATACATCCTTGAACGGATAATGGAAGGAAGGGAGATCGGCATAGGTTATACCCTTTTTGAAGTGATACATGAAGTAGTGTCATGTTGGCGTATTTTGCCAAATAACATCATTAACATCACTGATGACGATGAAAAAAGCACTTTATTGTATTATAAATATGTATTTTGGAATTACAAACTTAAAAACAGATGAGATAAAAAAATTGAGAACCCTGTACGATTTTACTTGACACGTATTCAGATATCCACTATATTGGCCAGTAAGTTGGACTTATAAAGAAGTCAAATGAAGCAAGACAAAAAAAGTTTTTTAACCAGAAAAATAAAAAAGTTC
>SXZI01000188.1 GCA_005788035.1 Bacteroidota bacterium | reverse complement strand
TTTGAACATGTGCTATTACGGATATTATTAAAGTCAGATTCAGCCGCTGGACTACCTGAAGTAATGGAATATGCATAACCATTATTCAAGTTGTTGATAATGTTATTATACACTCTTGTGAGTGTTCCTGTTGCATTAACCAAGTTCAATGCTGCACCCAATGTCGTAATTGGAGCATTGACCAATAATGTATTGAAATAAATATTGGTATTGACAAAGTTTTGAGCAGTTAATGCAAAGGTTGTATTTGCAATACCGTTTCCAACTTTTACCATGTTATTTGTCAATTCAGCAGGTGAACCTGAATTTGAATTGGAAGCAAAACGAATACCGGTACCGGTTCTGTTGAATGAGATCTTGTTACCGATGAATTGACCGCCTACTTTATTTAATTCAATGTCCAAACCAGTTACCGGAGTTGGATTGACTGATTGAGTAGTCATGGTATTTTTTGTTACTTGCGCCAATTGAAGATTGCGCATGATGATACCGCGGCTATAGAAATCTGTAAGAGTATTATTACGGATTACTGTATTCGATGAACCATTAGCTCCAAAACCACCATCCAACCACATGTGAACATCACCGAAGTTGAATCTATTGCTTGTGAAGAAGAGACCGTCTGTAATATGGCCTGCATCTGTCATGAACAAGTAGTTGTCTGTTCCTGGCAACGTTGTATTTACACCATTGAATGTACAATTGTTGAATACAAGATCACGGGTAAAGTTGGTTGTACCAACATTTGTCAACCAGAAGAATCTTGCAACGGTTGCAGCTCCATCTGCTTGGAATGTGATACCATCAAATGTTGTGTACACATTACCTACAACTTTGTACATGTAATTGTTAGCACCAGGTCCATTGTTAGGCGCAACAAATACAGCATTGCCTGGTTGAGCAGGATCTACTCGGAACACAACACGCTTGGTAGGTGAAGCACCAGGAATACCTTGTACTTGTGCTGTTACTTGACCAAGTTGGCCTTGTACAGGTGAAAATGATGTTGGACGAACATTGAATGTCACCGGTCCAAGAATACCACCATAAGTCAAAGCAATTGCCACAGCATTTGGATTACTAAACCAATTTGTAGGAGTTTGTGTACCACCAACCCAATATTCGCCACCACTCAATGCAGGTCCGACAAATGCATCCAAAGTATTATTATTTGGATTATTGTCGCCATTAGCAAACTGACCTTTAACAGAAGCTGCAATTACAGAAACCTGGATACGATATGGAGTCAAAGGAATTGTGATATCAAGATTTTGAACCAATGGAATATTGACAGCGCAGCCACCTGCAATCGGAGTAGCATAAGTTACTAATACCGGTGGTACAACATTAGATCCATCAGAAACGCGAGTAACAGATGCTGAGTATTGACATTCTGTCATTGCTGATGACCCAAGGTTTGCAAGTGTGAAACCTACATTATATTGACCTTGTGGAACTGGTGAAGAAACATTTGAACCATCTCCAGGATTAGTAACAGCTACTGAAATAGGTGATGGATCTGATAGGGGAGGAAGAATTTCAATCATGTAATCTTCCACTTCACCATAATAGCTGTAGCAAGGGGATTGAGAATTTCCTTCCGGCGGTCCAACAGCTTTGAAGCGTGCCTTATACATACCGGGTGTTAAACTTGCTAGCGGAGAGATTGTAAATGTTCTTGAATTGGTTGTACCATTACAGGGAAGTCCTGGAGGATTAATCAACTCATTTGCATCAAAGTTGAAATTCCGGTTGTAGTCAATCCAAATATTGAGCGGAATTTCAGAACTGTAGGGCCAATCTCCAAATGTTTTAGCCTTTACAGTCACAGTATTTGGCATACCTGCAAATAGTCTGAAAGGTACTGAAGTACCATAATCTGTATAACCGGAACAGCCCGTTGCATTGGTAACACTACCAATAGTAATTTCAGTCCAGCTCGCACCATATGGCTGATTACAAGCATAACCCCACTCAGTATAGGAGGGATAACACCACTGAGCATTGGAAGTTTGAGTTGTTGAAAACAACCCTGCAACCAATAATGCTACGGTGGATAGACAGAGGCGCAAAATATTTCGCATAAAAAACCTCAATGAGAGAAAAAAAATATAATTGAATAAGTACTAGTTCTAAGTGCTACGGTGCTCTATTCTGCAACAAGGCAGGGACAGAACTTTCATTCGAGTTAATAACAAAACACAGACAAAGATATGAATCCACCAAAAGGGGTTCATGCCAATGACTACAAATATACACCCGTCTGTCAAAAAAAAAAGCAAAATATTCACAGGTACAGGTGTAAAATCACTGTCGGTATGAAAATTTGGTAATATTCGCCATAAATAGATGGTTTTTCCCACAAATCTTCAAACTTATTTCCTACACTTTTCAGTCATTTTATAGTATTCCATATGTATAGACAACTTATATGCCCTCATTGTATCAATGGGAAGTTGTTTTTCTTGTACTTCCTTCCACTTTTCCTTCACCATCAATTCAAGATTCATTTCCGCAATTGAATCGCACGATTTTGCAGATTGTTCTGCATCAGAATCTTTCATGCAAGAACACCATTCTGCGGCAACTTTTTTTGTACCGGTAACTGATGAACATGATTGCATCAACACAATAGAGGAAAGCAGAAACATTGTTAATAAGAAATGTGTGATCATTGTTTTTTGACGGTTTTGACAATTGTTGAATGATTGTAGAAGGAAACAGAAACTGTATTTTTGTCCATAACTACATATTGCGGTTGTTGAGAATAATATCCTGCGCCATGATAAAACTCGATCAGTTGCTTTTTACCTGACTTCATTTGCACGATTGCATGAGTAACCTTTTCTTTTGCATCCAATTCAATGAGCGTCGAGGATGATGGTAATTGATATGAAAAGGTGCGAACTGAATCTTTACAAGAACCAACCATCAATGATATTGAATGTTCGGCATGTTGTGGAATGGATATCATGGAACGTGCTTCGCCGGGAACAAAAAATCCGGATTGCATTGTGGAAAGTGCTGTAAAACTTCCTTTCCCATCTCCAATGAGAACTTCACCTATACCCGCATCTAATCTCCATGAATCTCTATCAGGACCATAAAAGTTCCCAGCATGAATAATATCAAGATTGCCATCTGCATTGACGTCAATAAGCTGAGTTCCAAACATTGGCGATGCTTGTGAAATAACAGGTAAAGGTTTAACGGTAAACGGTTTCTTACCATTATTGATCAATAAAACACTAGATCCCATTGCGGCTTTCAAGTAATGAGATTTTTTTAAGACAGAATCCCCTCCTACAAGTTCATCCAAGCTGATGCGAGCAATATCTTCAATATTCAGATATACTTTGCGTAAAGTTGGTATCTGAGCTATCAAACTACCAACCACTCTTGATGGAAATCGCACGCCTTGTTCATAATAGCTTTGAAGATAGTCGATACTTCCATTTTCATCGAAGTCCTGACAAAACAATTCATATGGATGCGTATTTGTTGGTTCATCATATCTTCTATTTATACCAACATTGCCCAATACATAATCCATATCGCCATCATTGTCTATATCACCGGCATTGATGCTATTCCACATCCCTGTTGTTGTATCAATTCCATACTCTGCGGATCGATCGAAAAATACACCTTCGCTATTTTGCAATAATAGGATCTTCATCCATTCACCAACCACGATGAGATCTTTATCTCCATCACTGTCAAAGTCTGTCCATAAAGCAGATTTCACTCTTCCGGGTTGCATGAGTGGATTTGCCAAAAAATTTGTGACATCGGTGAATGTACCATTCGTATTAAGTAAAAGATAACTTCGAGGCTCTTTGGAAAACGCACCGGGAACGCTCCTTCCTCCAACAAACAAATCGATATCGCCATCTTTGTCGAAATCATTTCCTACAACACATGATTTTGCAAATGGCATATCGGGTAGATATCTTCGAGTGAACTGACCTTTTCCATCATTGATATATAATCTGTCTTGCAATAATGATGCTTTTTCCAATGCAAGTTCATTTCCACCGCTTGCAATGTAGATATCCAAATCACCATCTAGTTCAGCATCAAAAAGCAATATTCCTTGATCTTCAAAAAGTGAATCGGCATGAAACACTTCTTGCGTTATTGCTTTGGAGAATTTTCCTGAAGTGTTTTGAAGAAAGATGGTTGTGGGATAGCCCTGCGAACCACCAATAACGATATCATGAAGTCCATTTCCATCCAGGTCACCGGAAGCAAGTGCCGGACCATTGATGGATAATTGATTAGGTAAGAGTCGTTCATTATAGAAATCATCAAAATCATTTTCTCTGTGCAAAAATTTCACTGATCCGGAATCAGCATGCGTGAGGTCGGTAAGTATACTGGCACTTGTATTTGTACTCTGGGTGACTTCAATTGCATTTGATTGATTGAGCTTTAGATGTTGATTTGATTTGACTTTCGTAAGCTTTTGCTGTTTGCCGCCCGGCCATGTAACTACTAGTTCATCAATCATTGTTTGTGAACCGAGACCAAAATGTGCTATCGGTGCAACGCCGGATGCAAAGCCGCGAGTTGTGGTCAATTCCACAAGTTGAGTCTTCTCCCCTGTTCTAATTTGAATTCTCGCACCCAATCCATGCGTGTTTTTTGTATTGCCAATACAACTTACTTTGAGATAATTATTTTTTCCGGCATTCATCATGGTGTTTTCATAGAGAACTGCCGTTGTATCAATATTATTCAAAATCAAGTCGAGATCACCATCATTATCAAAATCAGCATAGGATGATGAGCATGTATTGTATGGTAAATTCATGCCCCATTCATTTGTGACTTTCGAGAATGTAAGGTCTCCATTATTCTTGAAAAGATAATTAGGGACACGTGTTCTTTTTACTTCTCTTATAAGTCTTCCTATATCAAATTCCTCGGCAATCTCCCGCATGTCTCCTTTTGCTTTTGCAGACTCGGACAATTGCTTATACCCTTTGTCATGTAATTCCTGCATCATCTCATGCGTAACACCAAGCCTTCTCAAATCTTTGTCCATGATATCCCAATTCAATCCATTGGCTACAAACAAATCTTTATTGCCATCCAAATTGAAATCTGCGAAAAAGACTGTCCATGACCATTCGGTTGCGTCCACTCCGGACATCTGTGCGATATCACTAAATCTTCCATTGCCACGATTTAGTTGAAGGGTATTTTGAATGAATTGCGAAGAATCAAATGTTGTGTTGAATGTATTGAAATTGTCGAATTGCGAATTCAATCTTACATGAATCTCAGGAAGCATATCAACCACAATGATATCCATAAGATTATCATTATTGAAATCAGCAACATCATTACCCATGCCGAACATTACAGTATGCGGTAATTCCTTTTTGGTTTTTCTGATGAATTTTCCTTGCTTGTCATTGATGTACAGACAATCCTTTTCCTCAAAATCATTTGCTATGTATAAATCAGGATAGCCATCATTGTTTATGTCTGCAGCTGTTGCACTTAAACCAAATCCTTTATGATTGATTCCGGAGCTTTCCGTCACATCGGTGAATGTATTGTTTCCATTGTTCTTCATGAAAATCGGAGTGACCCCTTCATGTTTGAATCCAACGCGCGAAAAGCCATTGTTCATGATCAATACATCCAAGTCTCCATCCAGATCATAGTCGAAAAAGGTTGATTGAATACCATTACCTATGGTTGCCAAACCAAACTCTTTTGCTTTCTCGGTGAAGAATCCTTTTCCATCATTGATGTATAACTTATTTGGTTCTTGATTGTATTTGGTAACAAATATGTCAAGATCACCATCTGCGTCTATGTCAATCATAGTGGAACCAAAACTGTAACCTGCTGAATCTGTCACCCCAGCAGATTCTGGTGCCGGTTCAAATTTGAGATTTCCTTTATTGATGAAAAGAGTATTGTTACCTATGAAACTTGTGAGATATATATCAATCAAACCATCACCATTAACATCACCAACGGATGTTCCTCCGCTAGCAATGGTAAAAAGTCTGCTTTCTTTTTTTAATTCAGGCGGACCAGGCGTGAGATTCAAAAAACGTATCCCGGATTGGGAAGGATCCACTTCTTTGAAAACAGGGATTTGCGTCTTCTCTTTCAATTCTTGTTTCTTTTGGCACAGGGCAGTTTGATGAGAGCCTATTATTCCAAAAAGAAAAAGAAGAGCAGAGAATATCATTGAGGGTTTTGATAGTTCTTTGTGAATGATCAAAAACATGGTGTTTGGGTTTGTGTTTGGTGAACCTATAAATCAATCTTAGGCAAAAATAGAGACAAAGTATGCAAATGAAGGCTTTGATTTACCGACTTATTCCGTATCAATAACATCTCCAATAATGGCCGGCAATTCATGTTGATGCTTGGTAAAGAGTGAAAAAGGATAATTGGTGGAAATCACAATACCGCCACCACCTTGCAATACATGCGCATATTCGATACGTAATAATGGCTTGCCCGTTTGCATTGATCTTCCTTCTGCCAATACCAATATGCCTCCTCCCAATGATGAATTCCAAAAGCTGTTCATGATTGAGATACCGCTGTTCCATACCGTTCCAAGGTCTGCAAATGCTGAAAATCCAATTCGCAAGCCGTTTGTGAGATACATTGCATCCTTCGCGAGCATAACATTAAAGACCACCATATTGTTTCCAATCCTGCCATTCACCGGCAAACCTCTGATGCCTGCCTCATTATCCAACACCAATTGCCTAAAATCCGACCAATTCCAAGTGGTACGAGCATTCATATGAAACATCAATGCAAATGTAGGTTGAATCATATATTGGGCTTGAGCTCTTGCTTCCAATGCGGTATTCTTGGCTTTTCCTTGAAGTAGGCCACTTCCGGCTGAAAGCTTGGCTTTAAGATACAATGCATTGTTCAATGTCAATTCACTTTGTTCAACGGTGCCTCCAACATAATAATAAGATTCTCCACCGCCTTCCAAAGATGGCAATATTTTTCCTAAAACGGCACTTCCCCATGCTCCAATGGGAATTTCCTCACCATGTATGATCCGAGTTCTATCGGCCAGAGAGCCAAATCCAAGGAGCAGTGATTGCGTATTGTCGAAAGCCTGAATTGTTTTGGGCATGCCTCTTTTTGCATCTCTTTTTGAAGCCTTCACACTGAAATAGAGATTATCCTTTCTTGGTAAAAGCCAGCCTCCCCAGGCAGAATATTCTTGATATTCATGAGAAATAAGTTGGGTTGGGCCTTCCATTAGAAAATCAATTCCTTCACGAGATTGTACCGAAGCTCCAAGAAATAATCCCCCCATGGGATCAGCATTCATCGAGCCAGATGCAGTGAATCCTTGGGTAAACTGATGGTATGTTAAACCAAAACCAAGGGAAAAAGCTGAATGCATGGCATTACTCCACACTACTGATAACCGAAGTTCAGGTCCAATACCATGTTCTGTTCTATTTCTGCACAATGCTTGGACATCAATCAGAGAACCGGATATGTTTTTTGTATGATACACTCCACCAATAGAAGCGACTGAACCCCCGATTTCCATGTGCATACCCGGTCCTTCCATTGGTAATGCAAGTTCATGGTTGATGTAAACCGTAACATTTCGAGCATCAATTGTGTCTATCTCGATGCGAACCTTTCTAAATAATCCTGATGACCTTAAAGCTTCTTCGGCTTTTTTCCATTCAAATTCACCGGCTTCCTGACCTTGTTTCAAGCCTGAAATAAAGATAATGTCCGAGTGATCGGGATATGCAATGGTTGACGTTTTCCAGGAATCAGCAAATGAACCATAAGCAGGCATTGATTGTTCAACAATGATGCTGTCAATGGTCATTTGGGCATGCACAGATTGCAAGCCCAACATGCACCAAAAAGTAATCAGAAAAAAGAATCGTTTCTTTGTATCTCTACACATAGTAGTCTTAAATGGAGCGGAATTCCGTTAAATTGGATTGAAGGTATGATATACCATTCAGATAAGCAATTTGCAAAATTGATCAATGTCTCTATGCTCGGCACATTTCTTCCATATTTTCTTGCCTTCTTTTGCATTACTGCAACTTTGCCGACTTTGGCTCAAGTTGGGGGCACAAGCAAAGGCAAGGAGTTCTGGCTGACTTTCATTCCGAATATACATCGCGGAGTTGGAGCTCTTCCCGGGTCTCAGGATGATCAAGAACGTCGTTCCGACTCTCTCTATATATTCGTTGCTGCTGAAGTACCAACAACGGGCAAGATCACATATCGCGATATTTTCAATCGTCAATATGTAAGAAATTTCACGATTTCCAATCCTGCGCAGATCTATACATTCAGTGTGATGTGGGATAATTTTGAACTTGTCGGGGTTAATTCGGGTAGCGAATTGCTTCCCGATGGTGGGCAAGCAGAAAAAAGAGCTGTGCAATCATTCAAGGTTGAGACAGATAATGATGTGATGGTCTATGCACTGAATCAAGCATGGACAACCAGTGATGCTTTTCTTGTATTGCCAAGACCTGCTTTGGAACGTGATTATTTTGTGATGTCATATCCTTCAGACAATATCATTGATGATAGAACAGGTCGTTTATCAGTTGGTAGCACTCCTTCACAATTTGCGGTTGTCGCTGTCGAAAACAATACACGCATCACATTCACACCAACGGCACCACTATTATTCGCAGGAAGAAATCCTTCGCCTGTTGTGTTGAATGCAGGTGATGTGTATTTGGTGCAAGCACTTCCTTCCACTTCTCTCAATTATGATTTGACCGGCACGGGTATCAGTGCTGATAAACCTATCGCTGTATTCGCCGGACATCAACGTGCCCGTATTCCACAAGATGCAGGATTTGATTTGAATTCTCGTGATTGTCTTGTTGAACAAATGGTTCCAACAACCAATTATGGAAAAAGTGCTTTTCTCACTCCATATCCTCTTCCACCGGATGCATCTCCAATTGGTTGGGATGTATATCGCGTGCTTGCTGCAATTGACAGCACGCCGATTTTTGTAGATTCTCTGAGAGTCGCAACATTGAATGCAGGACAATACTTTACGGGAAGACTTACAAAAGCATCGGAAGTTTACTCTGATAAACCTTTTATGGTTGCGCAATACAAAAAGACATCATCAACAGGAAATACCGGCCTCGCAAATAGTGACCCATTCATGATGATGATCCCTCCCTTCGAACAATTTCTTAATTCTTATAGATTCATTAGTGCACAAGCAGTGCAATTGAATTCCAATAATGAACGTGTAAAGGTTTACAATTTTCAGTATGTGAATGTTGTTGCACCTCAAAGCGTCATTGATAAAGTGATACTTGATGGTGTAACTGTTTCTCAATCCCAATTTTCACGTATTGGTGGCACGCGCTTTTTCTATGCAACATTGCCTGTGACAGATGGCGTGCATACCATATCGGCACCGGAACCAATTGGTATTTATGTTTATGGATATGGTCCGGCAAATAGTTATGGCTATATAGGCGGCATGAGTTTCACTCTCTTCGATTATCGACCACCCACCGTGATTTCGCAACGAGAATGCACAAAAATCAAAGGTATGGTCTTTGATTCATCTGCAAGTGATTCACATATAGCATCCATCACTTCCGAATCACTGAATAATGTGAATGTCGCCATAGCACCATTCACTGGTTTTCCTGATTCCATTGCATTTAATGCGGAATTGATTGATCAATATACCGATGGATCATTCATTCTGAATGCAAAGGATTCAGCCGGTTATGCAACAAAGAAACAATTCGATATTCCCGGATTCACGGTTCGTGTCAAAGGAGATACTGTACCGGTTGCGATACGAAAGGATGGTCCGATAAAAAGAGAATTTTGTTTTCCTATCACCATTGTAAATGAAGGTCGCTTTCCTCAAACCATCAATACCATTCGCATTGATGATGCAGGACCTGTCCAAGTACGTTTGAATACTCCTCTTCCAATTACAATTCCGGCAGGAGGCATGGCGGATATATCTATCTGCGCCATTGGTGATTCGATTGGAGTGAATGCAGCAAAGATCATATTGGAAAACACTTGTGCATCACGTCATGTTGTTGATTTGGTTGTTACCACCAATGCGGATCTCACACCACCGATCATCAATGCAAAGAAGAGTGATTGCGGTTTGCCTGTCACATTCGAGATTAGCGACGAAACATTGATTGATTCCGGTTTGGACAGCGTTGTGATTATTGAGTCGGAAACCATCAATTGCAAAACGGAAATTACAAGAAATGGCGATCGTGCAACGGTAAACATTTCCATCATTGATCAATTCAGAGATGCGAAATACACATTGCTCATCACTGACAAAGCCGGGAATAGAAGGATATTATCGGATTCGGTCCCTGGTTTGACAATCAGCGTGAAGGACATGAAAGGAAATGTGATTTCTTCATTGGCTTTTGATTCAACGGCACTTGGCACAACACGATGTGATTCCATCATCATTCAAAACACGGGACGTTTCCCCCTCACATTTTCTCAAATATATCTATCACGAAATCTTGCATTCAGCGTGCCGGTTTCCCAATTGCCATTCAGTATAGCAGCCGGTGAACAAAGGTCACTTGCCGTGTGCTATCATCCACTGATTGCTGCAAATGACATTGATACGATGGAACGTGATACTGTAGGGCTTTATTTCGCTTTCTCCGAGAAATTAATTCCATTGTCCGGAATCGGTGTGCAATTGATTGGTAAGAACAATACTTCATGCGATGTGATGCTCCGCAGCGAGATAGTGAAAGTGCCCGGTTTAATTGCCGGACCATATCCTCATCCATTGCAAGATCGCGGAACAATAGAGATAGGCATGAAACAACAAGGGCATGTGAGCTTGCGCATGAGAAATGCGTTCAATCCCAATATCATCAACATATTACATGATCAATTCATGATGTCCGGCTTATATTCGATTTCCTTCTCCACCGATGAACTTTCATCTGGTTTGTGGATCATGGAAT
>SXZI01000187.1 GCA_005788035.1 Bacteroidota bacterium | reverse complement strand
ATAAATGAAATACATTTTTCATGTATCTTCTTTCCTTACAAATGATGTATGTAAAAAACCTAGCCGTAATTTCTTTTCTACTTTTGCTGCTACAAGTTTTCGCAATGTATCGGTCATCAAACCTGATCCAATAACCGATTGTCTAAATTTGTATGCTTCTCTTAGTGAATATGATTGACCATCAATTACCCATTGTAGGAAAATCCCATCGGAAATTCCCAATTCCAATACTGCAAATGATTCTGAATCAACATTGCGGAATAACTTGAGTGCCTGCATCTGAGTTGCCACCTCTGAACCTAATTGACTCAGTCTTTTTTTCATGTCTCGGATTCGGATTAGGAAAGAATCAGAGGTACTCCTAAGTGCATGAGCCCAAAACTCCAATAATAAAGGGGCATATTTGGCATGTTTCTCATAAAATTCGACCGTTGTGTCGATTAATGCATCAGCTTTTGAAACCGGATCAAAATGATCTTCCATAGCCCGCATCATAGATGCTTCATATAAGTCCATCCAATAATCATAGACACCGAGAAATAAGTCTTCTTTATCTGTATAATACTCATAAAGTGTTCCCTTGGCAATACTTAAGGCATCAGCAATATCTTGCATTTTTGCCGCATGATATCCTTTTGAGGCAAATATCCCTATAGCTGTCTCAACTATCAAGACTCTCTTTGCTTCCCTGTTTTCCGGTGCTGACTTGGTTCTAGCCATAGTGTCGAGGTTATTAATTGACCAATGAGTCAAATTTAATAAATATATTATTGTATTCAAACAAAGTAGTTAGGTAGTAAAAATGAGATGTTCACTATTTTTGTTTGTACAATTATGTGTTTCTTTTGGTTTTTTCCATGTTTCCTAATACTCAAGAAGAGCAATCACTTCAAACCTTGGATACCATTACTGGGTCAATTCATGGGAAGGTGGTGTTATATAATGATGAGAATCACACATTTGAAGAAGTGATTTTTCAGATATTGAGAGCCGTTCATTGCTCAATGGAAAAAGCTGAGCAATTAACGTGGGAGGTCCACAATTCGGGTAAGGCAACTGTTTACGAAGGCCCACTAACCGAATGTTTACATGTTAGTGCCATATTGGAAGAAATCGCATTAAAGACAGAAGTTCAATTCTGATTTATCATGGGTAAAATATTTCTACTTCTCATCGGCATCATTCTCATCCTCGTATTTGCCGGTCTGGCTTTACTAGGTTTTTTGAGAAGACTTATATTTAGCTTTTTTCCCTCATCCCGCTCTTCAGCAACTTCAACCGATGATTCCATCCTTTATGACGATGGAAAAACCACTGTTCTCACTTCCCAGTCTCATGACAGATCAAAACGAAGATCATAATCAGCGTATTGCTGCCATAGATGTTGGCACCAATTCATTTCATGCTATCATTGCAACTGTCTCTGAGAAAGGTTCATTGCGCATACTTTCTCGCGAAAAAGAAATGGTACGTCTCGGAGAATCAGCAACAGATATCAAAAGGTTGTCTGATGCCGCAATGGAAAGAGGTCTTAAAGCAATGAAACGATTTGCTACAATGGCCAAGAAAGCCAATGTTGTTGTCAGAGCAATTGGAACAAGTGCTTTAAGAGAGGCTGAAAACAAAGATGAATTCATAGCTCTTGTTGAAGAAGAATCTGCTATTCATATAGATGTTATTTCAGGAATAGAAGAAGCACGCTTAATCTATGTTGGTGTTTCTCATGCTTTGCCTATTATAACGCGAAAGGCGCTCGTTATTGACATTGGCGGAGGCAGTACTGAATCTGCTATCGGACAATTTGGAAAGTTATTACATATACATAGTGCAAAGCTCGGTGCATTAAGACTCACTCAACGTTTTTTTTCAGATGGATTGATCACACCAGAAAGAGTTCATGCATGTAGAACATTCATCAATGGGGAGCTGTCAGCATGCATTCGATCCATCCATAATACTGGATTTGATTCCGTGATAGGTACAAGCGGGACAATACATGCATTGGTTTCAATGATTTATGCTGATAAACAAAGAAGACTGCCTGAAACATTGAATGGGATAAGTATACAGTCTGATGATATATTCTCGATCATCAATAACTTAATCAAAGCCCCAAAAACCGAAGATCGTTTACTCATCCCTGGACTCGAATCAAAAAGAGCAGATATTATCGTTGCAGGTTTGCTCATATTAGAACATTATTTGCGATCATTGTCAATACCCAAAATCCTTATATCTGCTTATGCACTTCGAGAAGGAATTGTATTCGACACCTTTGACAAGCAAAAAGATATTCACGAGTTTCATCATCTAACAAAATTGCGATATGATACTGTGTATTCATTGTGTGAATTATACAAAGTAAACTTACAACATGCAGAGCATGTCAAGAAATTGGCTTTACAGATTTTTGATGATACCATCCATAAACACAATCTTGGTGATGAAGAAAGAGAATTATTGGAGGCAGCTTCCCTCCTTCACGATGTAGGATATCATATATCTCCTGAGCAACATCATCATCACAGCCAATATATCATCAGTCATTGCATCATGCCTGGCTTCACTAATGATGAATCACAGATGATAGGAATGATTGCTCGCTATCACCGAAAGAGTCATCCTAAGAAGAAACACCTTCTCTTTAATTCATATACTCCCGAAAAACAAAGAATTGTATCCATACTTGCTGGAATTCTAAGAATTGCCGAAGGATTGGATCGAAGACAGCAGCAATTGATAGATTCACTTCATTGTGATATTCATGATGATGTCATGACAATTTCATTACTTACAAATCATGAAGCGCTGATTGATATAGAAATATGGGGAGCTGAACGGAGAATTTCATTATTAGAAGAATGTTTAGCTATTACAATTACATTTATGACCTAAATGATGCGCCCTCAATGTTCACTCATGTCTTCCCATCTCATTAATCATCCATATTTTGAAAAGCAATGTTATAAATGAATCGTTTTATATTCACATATTCGAAGTACTCCCTCTGTTGCTTCTTTTTATTGCTTAGCATGTATTCAAATCCCGCCATTGCAAAAGAAGAAATGTCAACAAAAAGACCAACCATAGCACTTGTTCTTAGTGGTGGCGGATTCAGGGGAATGGCACAAATTGGTGTACTCAAAGTTCTTGAACGGCATAAAGTCCCAATAGACTATATCGTGGGTACAAGCATAGGTTCATATATCGGTGGATTATATGCATCAGGATATTCGGCAAATGAACTTGAACATATTGTCTTATCCCAAGATTGGAAGATGATTGTTGCTCCTGGTTCAGAAAGTAATAGACATGAAATGTTTCTTGATCAGAAAACTGCAGATGACAGACATATATTTTCCTTGCGTCTTCGTACCTTTTCATTTGATGTTCCGCAAGCAGTATCCAAAGGGAGACCATTCCAATCACATTTACAACGATATATTTGGAATGCACCATACTTTACATCTAATACATTTGATTCATTGAAAATTCCATTTAGGGCCATATCAACAGATTTGATAACGGGTAAATCAATCATCCATACACATGGCGATCTGTCTACGATTATCAAAGCGAGTTCCACCATTCCATTGCGCTATTCTCCTGTATATTATGATTCCATGCTATTAGTCGATGGTGGCATTCTTGACAATATTCCCGTGCAAGTAGTTAAAAATGAGTTCAACCCGGATATCATCATCACCGTGAATTCTACATCGGCATTGCTTTCAAAAGATGAATTAAACACACCTTGGGCTATTGCCGAACAAATCGTTGGCATCCTATTGAAAGATCAAGAACAAAAAAGTTTAAGCATTTCTCCAATAACAGTCACACCTGACCTTGGTGATGCTAAAAATACTGATCCTTCACATATTCCACTTTCTATAGTCAAAGGAGAAATTGCAGCTCTAACTATGATTGAGGCAATCAAAGATTCAATTGCAGCCCATACAGAGCGTCTTACTTCTCCAATCATGGAAGCACATCAGACAAACTTGATATCATGGAAACATTCAATGATTAATGGCCATGAGGACTTACCGAATAGTACATTGAAACGTCTTCAAGAGATGACTGCACATTCATATACCATAGAAGAAATGAAAGACAGCCTCTTACGGATATTACGAAAGGATTCGCTTTCATTCATCCAATGCAATCCGATCATAGATTCAATCACAAAAACAATTGAATGGAAATGCTACTCTCCAAAACATGTCTTCATGACAATCAACGGAATACGTGAATCTGAAAAATTACCGGAGACATTATTTTCAGTAGAAAAGAGATTGAATTCATTATTCGTGAATAAAGGATTCGATGTCATAAGTTCCAGGAATGAATTTGAATCATTGGATATTCAACCTACATACAGAAATGATTCACTCATATATGACGTGATAGTTCGAGAGAAATCACCACAGTATTTGGGTATTGGTGCAAGAGTGGACAATGAGCGATATGGACAATTACTGCTTGATGCCTATGATAAGAATGTATTCGGAAGTGGTATTTGGTCTGAATTATCATTCTATGGTGGAGCAAGAAATCGAAATGGCATTATTTCTATTGGTTTGAACAATTTGTTAAAATCTTCATGGACCATAGCTTTGCGGGGTTATTCAAGTTTTAAGCAAATGTTCTTGTATTCGCGAAATCTTCGATTGTCAAAGGAAACCTATGATATTCAACGTAATGGAGAGTTGCGAGAAGATCGATATGGAATCATTGCTGATCTTACGAGGTCTTTAGGAACATCAGGCATATTGCAGTCGAGATTCAGATTTGAACAACAGCGTATTTATGACATTCAACGTGATTCATCGATAGGATATTCACCTATACTCACTTGGAAATTATCCAGTACTATCGATACAAGAGATGATGCTGATTTACCTCATTTTGGTTCATTGGTAGACCTATCCCTAGAAACAAGTCTCTCGATGTTGGAACAACAAAGAACATTCTCTCGTATTACAGCTTCATATTCGCAATCTATCTCAAATAATAATATTACAATCACCCCTAAATTAATGTCAGTATTTTCTGATAATGCGACCCCAAATCCTGAATATTATTCACTAGGAAGAGATGATATGTTTTTTGGGAAAAGAGAAGATGATCAAAGGGGTTCTCAATTATTATTGGCATCATGCGAAATACGATGGGCAACGCCAATCAATATTCTTGTTCCTATACATCTTTCCGCAAGGTATGATGTAGGTTCCACATGGACTTCGTTTGATGGAATCTCAATAGGTAATCTCCAACATGGGATTGGCTTAACGCTTCATGCAAAGACACCCATCGGAACAGCACGTATTTCAGGAGGAAAGAGCTTTTACTTTGTAACTTCCCCTGACGGAGTGGTACTAGGTCCCCTTCTATTCTCTTTCGCTATAGGTTCAAGATTCTGACAATTCCTTTTTCATACTGACAAATTTGCTTATATTTCTGTCAATATGCCTTATGTAACACCTATTTGTACACAATAATGAAAAAGAATGTGCTCGTGAGTGATATACTCATCATCCTTGCAATATCAACTGTTTTGGCTTTTTGGTTCAATGGATTGAGTAATCCCAAAGGAATCTCTTTGATTAGGGAAGAAAGAGTTCTCGAAACTGCATCGGATGATGAATTTGAACAGTTAATCGACACATCAACAATTGTTAAAGCACAACAGCAAACACCGGTAGATACCTTGCCTATAAAAAGGGATACTGCTAAACTACCTACTCCTGTACAAAAACAACTTGCTGAGAAAGTAGCACCTATTGAAGAGCAAGGACCTGTAAAAGCAAAAGCCATTAATTATTCACAAGTCAAAAAGCTCATGGCAGATCCTACTGTCATGATACTTGATGCAAGAAATGAACATGAATTTGCCGAAGGGCATCTACCGAATTCTCGAAATATCTTTGCTCTTGAATTCGAAAGATATATTCCGGAATTGATAGGTATGAACAAGGACATTCGCATCATTGTGTATTGCGGTGGAGGTCAATGTGAATTGAGTCATGAACTAAGCAATAATCTGATCGGACTCGGTTTCAAAAAAGTCTATATTTACCTTGGCGGTTGGGATGATTGGAAGAAGAACGGTATGGGGAAATGACGATGATTCAAGATCTTCTTGATGATAAGACGATGGACTTCTTACGCGATAGATTCGGGATAATCGGCGAATCCGATATCATGCGTGATATCATGTTGCAATTGCTCAAAGTCGCGCCGACGGACCTTACTGTATTGATAACAGGTGAAACAGGTACCGGAAAGGAAGTGTTCGCTCATGCAATCCATGGATTAAGTGAGCGTTCGACACAACCTTTCATCAGTGTTAATTGCGGAGCTATCCCTGAAACCCTCCTCGAATCAGAGCTCTTTGGTCATGAAAGAGGTGCGTTTACAGGGGCTGTGGAACAAAGAAAAGGGTTTTTCGAAGTAGCCCATAAAGGTACGATTTTCCTTGACGAAATCGGCGAAATGCCTATTGCAACCCAAGTCAAATTATTACGTATTCTCGAGTCTGGAGAGTTTTCACGCATAGGATCATCTGAAGTACGAAAAGTCAATGTCCGAGTGATAACTGCTACTAATCGAGATATGGAATATGAAGTACGAAATGGACGTTTCAGACAAGACCTATACTTTCGACTCAATTCATTCCAATTGCGTTTACCGCCGCTTAGAAGACATAGAGACGATATACCCCTACTCGCTGAATATTATGCTTCAAGAATTGCAAAGAAAAACAGATTCTCATATAGAGGAT
This sequence comes from Bacteroidota bacterium, assembly GCA_005788035.1. Lineage (GTDB taxonomy): Bacteria > Bacteroidota > Ignavibacteria > Kapaibacteriales > UBA961 > UBA961. The sequence goes on along the minus strand of SXZI01000187.1, from coordinate 996 downwards.
TCACAGATGAAGCATTGGGATATCTTACAGGATTATCCTGGCCGGGCAATGTTCGTGAATTACGGAATGTAATTGAAACAGTCACAACTTTGGAACATGGGAAACAGATAACAGAATCTATGCTTTCACAACAGATTCAAGATCATGGTGGCAATCATGGCACCATACCATCCGAACAATCCATAATGTTGTCTTCTCAAGGATATAACTCTGCAGCTCAATTGCCACAAGAATCAGACATTGTGTTCAGAACATTACTGGAAATGAAAAATGAATTGATTGAAATCAAAAGAGCAATGGCGGCGATATTTGAAAAAACAGCTCAGCTTGAAATGCAAGCTCAAAGAGCTGCAGAACAATCGATAACAGAGTTTCCTGTTATTTCCAATCACTCACTTCCCTTTCCAGATGAATATTCTTCCGATACCATGTTCAATTTAGAAGAGATGGAAAAACAACTTATTCAATCGGCATTGACAAAATATGCCGGAAATAGACGAATGGCAGCTAAAGTACTCGGAATTAGTGAACGAACACTTTACAGAAAAATAACAGATTATCAACTCACAGATTCATCTTCATGATCCACTCCTCTTTTATTTGCAGATTGCACTTATTCTTCATTGGTTCATCGATATTTAGATCAATAAATAATTCAATGAATGTGTGGGGCTCATTTGGCGAAGGTGTTAATTTCATGCCTTCTGACAGCAGTTTCTCATTCAAAATGCGAGTTCGTTTTCAATCTCAGGCAAATGGCAGATTCAATCCCGAACCTGATCCACGTAATTTGCGTACTGAATCTTTCATCAGAAGAATGCGCTTGCGTTTCGAAGGATTTGCATTGTGACATCCTCATTATTATATAAGGTTCAGCTTAATGGTTCAAATGATGATATGGAATCGACTCGGAATCTAGATCTAGATAATCCGGGTATACTTCGTGATGCTGTTCTGCAATGGACATTCATGCCCGGTACCACATTGTGGTTTGGT
>SXZI01000186.1 GCA_005788035.1 Bacteroidota bacterium | reverse complement strand
CTTACAAGCAGGATGTCGGGGGTTCAAATCCCTCTTCGCCCACAAAGCCCTTTTAGGGCTTTTTTCGTTTTTGTTCATTTCTGCATCGTTCTGAACAATATTTAACATCCTCCCAGACCTTCTCCCATTTTTTTCTCCATGTAAATTCCCTATTACATGTCAAACAAGTTTTCACCGGTAGAAATTGCTTTCTCACATCAGGCCTGAAGCAATGATTTCAAGCATTGCTGAACCAGCGTACCATCTGCTTTACCGCGTAACTCTTTCATAGCTAAGCCCATGACCTTTCCCATGTCTTTAGGCCCTTCAGCTCCAATGTTTGCAATCAGCCCCTTCAATACATCAATAACTTGATCCTCTGTCAATTGCTGAGGCAAATATGATGCAATAATTGCCAATTCCGCTTCTTCTTTTTCCAATAAATCTTGTCTGCCTGCTTGTTTGTACATCTCAATGGCATCTTTTCTCTTTTTGGAGGCTTGCAAAAGAATCTTTTGAGCATCTTCTTCCGCCAATTCCTTACCTGTTCCATTTTTATTGAATTCAATTACGGAGGCACGCAAACTTCGAAGTGTCTCCAATTTGAGTTTATCTCCTGATTTCATTGCCTCTTTTAGGTCATCATTGATTAATTGTTCGAAATTCATGGTATTCTCCAAAAGTTGTTCAAAAATAATCTCTTGCCTCATCATGGCAAAGCATAAGACTTTGGAAAAAGAGTCCGCAAGGGGTATTTTGCACCCTAATTATTGACCATTCATAGCATTTATCACGAATGTCCAAATCTACCTCTTCCAAAAGCCAATATTCTTGGCCATTGATTGTCGGAATTTCAATTCTGACTACTCTTATCTTTTTTTCAGACATATTGTTTGGTACATCATTCTTTTGGGACGATATATCCCAATATGTATATCCAATGGCTAGTTATGGTGCAAAGTTGAATGCGCAGGGTATTACTCCTTTTTGGAATCCCTACATGTTTAATGGCATGCCTTTTCTTGCAGATTTTCAAGCTCAGTATTTTTATCCGGCACATTGGATTTTTCCATACTTCATTGATAATGCCACAGGATTGCTTCATACCAAAATTATTGAGTATGTCATCATAATGCATTTTGTGATCGCTCAACTAAGCATGGTATATCTGATGCGCGGACTTGGTGCAAGCCAATGGGGTGCTTTGATCGCAGGCATTTCTTATGCCTTCAGTGGAGCATTGGCAGTGAGGACAAATCATCCAATGATTATTTATCATCTTGCCTTGTTTCCGTTGATCATTCATCATGTATTGCAAGGATTACAACAAGCTAGGATATTGAACTTGTTGTATGCAGGACTGATTCTTGGAATAGCCATTCTTGCAGGGCATGCTCAGACATCTACTTATATGCTGCTGTTTATTGCTGTGATTGGTTTGATTGGATTTGTGCAAGGACTTCTTCACAAGCAATTACATGGCAAAACAGCCATCAGGTATGCAGGATTTCTTGCCTTGCCCGTTATTATTGCTGCTACTCTTGCTGCTATTCAGTATTTGCCTGGCCAGGAACTTGCCGCTTATTCAGAAAGAAATGATATCACATATGAAAAAACAACCGATGGCTCAATGCAACTTTCGCAATTGTTACATGCTTTCAATCCCTCATTGCATGGGAAAATAGTTGGTAATCCAGGTCCAAAAGATGCAGATGGACAATTTACCATGCTCAATACCTCAAATGAGCCCGTACAAACACATTGGTATTGGGATACAGCATTTTACTTTGGAATCTTGGCCTTGATACTTGGACTTATATCAATTTTGGTATTACCAAAAACTCCATTGATTCTCACATGTCAATACCTTTGGATATTTGCTTTCCTATATGGTATAGGAAATAATGGTTTTTTGCATGTACTGCTTTCAAATATTCCAATTTTCGGACAATTCAGAAATCCGGGCAGAATGATGTTCTATGCATCATTTGGATTTCCTCTTTTAGCAGGTTTGACATTTGATCAATTACCTCGGATATTTTCTGATGAAAATAAGAAGAAGAGAATGTTTATTATCATGACTGTTCCATTCATCATTCTAGCATTGATTGTATTCGGCATCATTCAGTCATTAGCATCCGTAAATGATCCATTGAGTGCATTTGCAGGAAAACAAGCTGGATATATCATGATTATAGCATTCATTGGCTCATTTATAATGATTCTGCGTGGAAAAGAATCCTTGAATCCGTTCATCAGCGGGATTGCCCTTTGCGGCCTCATGTTTTTGGATCTTACACTACAATTCAAAGATTTTCATGGATCTAAAGAAAATCCTCAGTCATCTTATATCATTACGGACGAACTCAGAAATCAATTGTCATCAACATTTCCAAAAAATATATTCCGCGTTTCAATGCGGAATCAATATGGGATGGCATTTCAAAGAAATGGAGGAATGAATTCAGGGATTATGCTTTATGAAGGATATAATCCTATTCTCCTATCAAGGAGAGTTCCACCCCTTGCATCAGAGGAAGACAGATTTGATATTCTTAATATTCGATATGCTATCTCTCTTGATTCAACCTCAGGCTCTCTTTTTTTCAAAAAGAGAGAAAGTGCATATGGTCATGCCAGAATGGTATTCTCAGCTAAAGTCATAATAGATGATACTACATTGAAAAATGCAATCATGAATGCCGGGTCGAATTTGAAGAATATTGCATATATGGAGAAAGAGCCAACTATAGCATTATCAGGCACACATCCTGATTCTGTTAAGCATACCATCAAGATACTAGAATATGGACCGAATCAGCAAAGTTATGAAGTGGAAACTTCAATGAATGGTATATTATGTTTGAGTGAAATTTGGTATCCGGCATGGAAAGCATCAATTGATGGAAAAGACATCGATATTCATCGGATAAACTGGTCTTTGCGAGGAATTGAAGTACCCAAGGGGAAACATTCAATTGTTCTTACATATAGTTCACGTGCATATGAAACCGGATCTACCATTTCTTATGCAGGGTTTGGACTAACAATCATTGCGATTGCATTTGGATTATTTGTCCAGTACAGAAGAAATAGTACACCATGAAATATTTCATTACTTTGTTCTGTGCTCTCATTGTCGCTTCTTGCAGCAATGATTCCGATGTAATGCCTGTCAAGAAACAAAGAATTAAACCAACATCTCAGACATTCATCGGAAAGGATTCAACATTCTTGATTGAATTATCTTCCCCTTTTCAGCAATTACGATACTCAGGTAGGGATACACTGTCAACCATTTATGGCAATGCTATTCAAGATGCCTACATACTCGATCACGATACTCTTTCGATGATCATAAGCATAGCAAAGTATGATGAAGAAGTGTTCAACAAGAGAAAAACCTCTAAACTTTTTGAGTCAGGCATGAATATGTTCTTATATTCTTTGAATGCAAAAAAGACAGCAGCGCAACAATGCACAAAGAAATATAAGTCAACCATACTCAATGGTGAACGAACATTCTTTTCATTCTCTGCTGACGGAAGACAATATTTCGGTGTATCAGAGATGTATGCAAGGAATGCACGAATGCATCATATTTGTATTATTTCAAAGGATAAAGAGGACTTTTTGAATTCAGACCACATTGCTTTGGCTTTTAATTCTTATCAACCAAAATGAGCTACAATCACTCACATATTGAGCTTCATCAGGATATCATTGCTATAAGGAAAGCAATTGCAGAAGCAAAGCATAATTTAGAGTCATTGGTACATCTTCATTATCGCATGAATGAAGTAGATAAGCAAATTCTTCATGACATGTATGACAGACACTTTAAACATCTTGAGATAGATATTCAGAAAAAGGCATTGTTGCATAGTGAATTGCAGAGAAGAGCAGAGCTATTGATGATAAAACATCAAAGAGGTGAAAAGCTGACACCTGAATTGATCGCTCTGATTCATAAAGTTGTAGATAAAGAATTTGCTGCAATTAAAGCACGCATGAAGAATTTATTCGAGCAAGAAGCAAAGAAGTCCAAACAGATCCATGTGAAATCCGATCATGCCTCTCTTTCTAAATTATATAAAGAATTAGCAAAGAAACTCCATCCAGATTCCGGCGCACAACCCGAACTGACTCAGATGTACTGGTTGTCTGTGCAGCAAGCATATGAATCAAAGGATTTACACGGACTGCATGCTCTGCATACATTGATCTGCACAGATACACATCTTCATTCTATTCAAGATGAATCATTGAATTACGATGATTTGCAAAATGAATTAAAAAAGATAGAAGAATTGATATCAAAAGAGCAGCATTCGATTGACATACTTAAAAAACAGATCCCATTTTGTTATGAACTTGGACTTCGAGATGAATCTTGGATTCAACAACATGGTGAAACACTGAATCAACAAGTAATGCACTTTGATCGTGAAATTAATAAAGCGAATGAAACAATTCGTTTACTCACAGGAAACAATTGGTTATTGGAACAAGAAGTATTGGATTCTCATGATTCGTCTTTAAAGGAGCGTAGAGAATACAATGAAGAATTCATTGATGCCACATATTTCAGTGGCAGACATTAACAAAGAGAGAATGCGATGTCACATATAAAAGGTCTTCGTAATGCAGCATTCAATGCAGCCGTCATTGTAGCTGCTTTGGGATATTTCGTCGATATTTATGACTTGATTTTGTTTAGTGTTGTTCGAATACCAAGTTTGGCTTCACTTGGTCTTTTGCCAGAAGACATCACAAAGCAGGGACTTTTTCTTCTTAATATGCAAATGGCCGGTACGCTTATAGGGGGTGTATTATGGGGAGTATTGGGAGACAAAAAAGGGCGTATTTCAACATTGTTTGGATCCATACTTCTCTATTCCCTGGCAAATACCTTAAATGCATTTGTAACCAATGTGGAGCAGTATGCTATTCTCAGATTTATCGCTGGTATTGGATTGGCCGGAGAATTAGGCGTGGGAATCACTCTAGTCTCAGAAGTTTTACCAAAGGATCAAAGAGGATATGGTACAATGATAGTTGCAGGAATTGGGGTAACTGGTGCTCTGCTTGCAAATATGGTCGCAAAATTGGATTGGCGAACTGCTTATATCGTTGGTGGCATTATGGGACTATTATTACTGCTTCTCAGAATCAAAGTTGTTGAATCCGAAATGTTCTCAAATGTCAAGAGCTCTGAACATAAAAAAGGGAGTCTGCTTCAATTATTGTCCACTCCACACCTACTAAGACGCTTCTTGCTTTGCATTTTGATTGGCATGCCAACGTGGTTTGTCGTGGGAATTTTGGTGACGCTTGCTCCTGAGTTTGCAAAAGCACATGGCATTCAGGATTCGATTTCAGGTGGTGATGCTATTGCATTCTGCTATGCGGGTTTGGCTATAGGCGATTTCCTGACTGGATGGCTTAGCCAGGTGTACAAAAGCAGAAGAAAAGTAATGTTTCAATTTTTAGCATTCAATGCTTTCTGCAGCATTGCCTATTTGTTGTTCCCCTTTACCAGTTCGGCTGCATTGTATTGGTGGATTTTTGTGTTGGGTATTTCTGTTGGCTTCTGGGCAATTTTCGTCACCATAGCGGCTGAACAATTTGGAACCAATCTTCGAGCCACTGTTGCAACTACTGTCCCAAATATTGCTCGCGGTTCATTAAATCTGATATCAGTGGCATTTGCTTCACTTACACCTGTAATAGGCATGAAATATTCAGCTCTTTGCGTTGGAGTAGCTTGCACCCTCATCGCGATACTATCTGTCATTCCATTGGAAGAAACATTCGGCAAGGATATGGATTATGTTGAAATATCATAGGGAACAATACTTGCAAAATATCTGTTACACAGATTATCACAATATTAAACGAATTACATGAACTCACTTATCATTTTCATCCTCTTTGTTGTTAGTTACACTCAGATACTTGCATCTGACCCTCTATTGAATAAAGTCAGAGACAAAGTAAGGGGAATTAAAGATTTCACTGCTGAAGCGACAATCACATTAAATGTGGAGTTTCTGAAAGCTAAACCATCACAGGCAAGAATCCTCTACAAGTCCCCTGGAAGATTGAAAATTAAGTCAGATGGATTCTCCATGCTGCCAAAACAAGGTGCAGGATTACCTTTTGCTGCCCTACTGGAGTCCCCTTTTACGAGTGTAGATTTACCGGATGAGATGATCAAAGGGATTAGTTACAAAGTAAAAAAAATCATACCAATTGCTGATACAGGGCAAATCATTGTTGCAACTGTTTGGTTAGATCCCAAAAAAGAGATTATCGCAAAGATGTCTGCGGTTACAAAAGGCGGTACTATTATCATGGATATGGCATATAAAAACGAGCATCTTCGTTTTGCTTTACCTTCATCAATTTACATGTCCTTTGATGTACCAGCTTTTTCTCTTCCTAAATCAATGACCGGCGATTTACTTGCTGAAAAAAAACCTACGAATACGAAGAAGAACACAAAAGGAAGTGCGCAGATATCATATACTTCCATTGTAGTGAATAAAGGAATCAGCGAAGATCAATTTCGTTGATTCTTGGTGTATTGAACTATTGAAAGATCTTTGCAATTCTTGCTGCCTGTTAGGAACATTATTCTTTGAACATCTTTCATGAATCGTTCAATCAGCATTTTAACTTGCTGAATCCCCCCTTCATGATATGCAATTAAGATCGGCCTTGCCATCCCCACAGATTTAGCTCCCATTGCAACAGACATTGCAATATCATGTGCATTACGAATTCCGCCTGATGACAAAAGAGTCATATTATTATTTTCACAGAATTCCCTCAAAGATATCAGGCAATCTGAAGTTTCCATGCCCCATTCTTTGAAATAATCAGAGTTCTCATTTTCATTTCTTTTCATTTCAACAGCCGACCAACTTGTCCCCCCCTTTCCTGCCACATCAATTCCATCTATGCCTATATCATGCAATCGCTTCGTAAGATCAAGTGATATTCCAGATCCAACTTCTTTTACAATCATTGGAATCTGAATTCTCTTTCTACAGTCCTCTATACCTTTGAGTACGCCTCGAAAATCAGTATTTCCTTCAGGCTGAAAAAGTTCTTGCAATGGATTTGCATGTATGGTAATCCAATCAGCATTGATAGTGTCTATGATGCGTATTATTCCATCATGATTTGAAGATTGTGCAATCTCGGTCGCTCCAATATTTGCTGAAATACAAATATCTGATCCTTTTTCACGAGCTACGGTGAATGTTGAAGCCGAATATTGATCTTGCAACATCGAGCGTTGCGATCCCAGAACCAGAGGTATTGATAACTCACAACAAACTTCAGCCAATGCAGCATTAATATCCATTGCACCCTTATAGCCACCAGTCATACCTGAAATAAATAAAGGTAAGTTAAATGTTCTACCAAAGAGTTGAATAGATAAATCAATTTCATCATAATTCAATTCAGGCAAAGCATTATGCATGAATGTATATGCATCAAATCCACTGCTTACTTTATGCTCGATGTCAGGTTGCAAGCATATGGAGACATGATCATGTTTTCTTTGAGAGTGTGAATTCATTTCTTAATCGGATAAAGTTCATACCAGGCAGTTGTTTTATGATTGAGCGACATTGCAAAGTCAATAATGATGACATTATCTTAGAACGAGAAATCATTACATAGGCAACAATCTCATCAATGTGTTTTGGTTCGCTACCAAGATATTGCAATATAGCATGTTCTTCAACATTACATTCATGTATGTCAGTCTGCTTTTTAGGCTCTCTCTTTGCGTGTAAAAGCAATTCATTAGGATTGGTTGCTATCATACCTTTATCTTTCAATAATAGATGATGATTACCCTCTGACATAGGCGAAAAGATACTTCCAGGAATCACAAAAACATCCCTATTCTGATCAAATGCAAATTGTGCCGTAATCATTGATCCACCCTTTTTTCCACTTTCAACGATGAGTACCGAAGTACTCAAGCCACTTATAATCCTATTTCTACGGGGGAAAAATGGTGGTTTTGCTTTCACATTCATGGAATATTCAGATATAATGGCCCCTCCTGATTCAATGATTTCTTCTGATAAATCCCTTGTATTTCTAGGGCTTATTTGCTGATGTCCTGAAGCAATCACCGCATATGTAAGACCATTATTTTTTATCACTGATTTGTGAACAATGGTATCTATTCCGGGAGCTAAACCACTGACTATACACACTCTATTGTGTGACAAGATTTCTGCAAAATAATCTGCGGCCCTTTGTCCATAGGGCGTAGGCGATCTTGTACCTACAATACCAATTGCTATCTCTTCATTGAGTTTCCCTTTTATATACAACAATGATGGTGGATATTCTATATGCAAAAGGTTTTGCGGATACTCTTTTGAATCAAAGGTGCTGATTATTATTCCTTGTTCTTCATGAGATGCTATATGTCTGTGACCGATATCACGTATCTCCGCAATGATATCAGAAATTGAATCATGGAACAATGGTTTCGACAATCCAATTCTACAAAAAGTATCGAGTGAATCATATGTTGAAATAATTGCCCTTAATCTCGGTCCATGAATAGAATGGTATAATGATAAACCGATGATATCTTCCTTTCCCCATAATGACCTTGTTTTCATATCTCCCCATTTATTAAGAAAGTGATGCAATAATCTCCTTAGCCGTGGTAAATCCATTTGCTAGAGCATTTTCTACACTTGAGGCGGCATCATTGTCTGAAGAACCAAAAAAAACATTTCCATATGGTCGCGAGGCTGTTTGCGCAGGCCCATTATGTGAACCGGGATATGGTATTGCCAATGCATGACCCCAAGCATAAACTTCCGCATTGTCAAGAATATCAAATGGTTTATTTAGATAGTTCATTGTCTTTTGTATAATATGTAATGCATAAGATGAAAGTTCTGCATCATCCAGTAAAAGGGAACGTTGTTCTTGCGGCATAGCTCCAAATATTGAATAGACATATGCTTGTTCTGATAACTTTACATTTTGCATTGCATTTGAACATATAATATCAGTGCAGAAACCATTTGCTTCGGGAGTCCAAACATCCATGATCGATCCTGGGAAGATCTCCTCTTTCATCGACATATGAATTGTGGCATAAGGTGGGTATTTCATAGATAACATGGCAGTTTTTTGATCATCCGGTAAATCTTGGATCATGAAAGGGGCAATATGCTTTGGACCGGCCATTATTACTTTCTTAGCTTTTACCGTCACTATTGACAATTCATCATTTACACTTTGAACTTCCACTCCATCTTTTGTATTCTTTACTGAAAATGCCAAATGGTTTGTTTTTATGAAATCAGGTTTGATCAATGAAGCAATGCCCATATATAATGCATTCATTCCACCAGGAAATGTATACCTCTTCTTGCCGAACTCACTTCCTAGTTCAGATGAAAAGAAATTGAGCAAACAAAATGCATTAGTTTCATCTATTGAAGCACCCATGGAAGACTTCGAATAAATATCGAGCATGGTTTCTAGAAATGGCGATTGATATTGTTTCAGAAAAGATCGAGATGTTTGCCCATCCAATTGGGCCTCTTGTAGGCTCAACTGTTTGGATAATGGATACGAAGGGATGAAACTCTCATGTAATAAGAGATCTCTGAATCGTTTACAGCCATTTTTTTCCAGAGATGAAATTGGAAGTGTATCAATAGAAGAATCAGACCAGAAATTCTCAATGAGTGCCCCTTTGAATAATACAGCATCCTGAGGAGCTGGCATAGATTCTATTCCTGCTCTTTTGCAAATGGATAATATTTCTTCTGTCTCTTCAACAAAATAGACTGACCCGTATGGGTAAGCTATTCCATGCATTGATCCTTTTATGCCTGCCCCACCAATCTGATGTTCATTTTCAAGAATCAATACGGAATACCCTGCATCTTGAAGTGTAAGACCTGCTGCCAATCCAGATGCACCTGCTCCAATAATCACAATATCAGTTTGCAATGAGGTACGATTAAGTTTATTTGCATCAAAAGATTTATCACGCAAATATGCATGTGCAATGGCGTGTCTTTGCCGTTTTAAACGTGCTTGCTGATGTGGGCCTACTATGTTCTTGATTTCAGTAGATGCATCTTTTCCACAACCTTGTATTGCCAAATACGCAGCACCTGTCCCTCCAATGAGGATTTTGAGGAATTCACGTCTATCTTTTGGTGTAAACATCTTCAAACAAAATAATAAGGGCATTCACATGAATGCCCTGCAAGATATAAAAAAGGTTGTTTGCTTGGTATACTGAATCAAACCTTGGTAATCATGATATAAATGGGGCCAATATACCTCTTCCCTTTTGCAGTCTTATATCTAGGAGGAGGATTAACAGAATCTGTTTGGCCGGATGCTTTAACTGTAAGCTTTTGCTCTCTTACACCATTGTCTATGAGATATTTTTTGATAGCTTGCGCTCTCTCCATTGTAAATGCTTCATTAACCGCAGGATCACCTTCAGCATCAGGGTATGTTTGAATCTCAACTGAAACACCAGGATTGAGGACAAGCATTTTCTTTATGTCTGCCAAATAATCTTCGGCTCCAACACGCAATTTGGATTTTTTCAATTCGAATGGTGGTACTTCGAGCAAAATCTTCGCTCCTTTAACCAAGGGTTTTACAGTAAAGTCTCTTGAAACATCCGCGTATTTTTTTGAAACAGGTAAAGTGATTTCATATTCATCTTTAAAAAATTCTGAGGACTCAAGTTGCACTTTATATGTTTCACCTTGTTTCAAGCCTGTTACAAGATAATAACCTGTTACAGAATTGCTTTTGGAAGATCCGATTTTCTTATTGTTGCGATCATAAAATGAAACAAGAATACTTACAGGATTTCTTGTGGTTTGATCTATCACAGTGCCGGTAACACTCATTACTTGTTGAGCTTGACAAGTAAAATGAGCTATCACCAATAACACAATCATGTTCAATATATACTTGATATATCTCATTTTTTTCCTCCTTTGGCTTTGGGCTTTTCTTTTCCTTTGATGGCAGCTTTTGTTTCGGAAAGCATTTTCACAGAGCCATCAGCACAACCAATCAAAATGTGATCTCCACTACTCGTGAGATCCACACCCCAAATATCTGATCCAACATCCATCGACATGAGATTTTCCCCTGTGTCACTATTCCATAGTTTTACATACTTGTCCAGGCTTCCGGTCACGATTGTTTTATTGTCTTCAGCCCATGAAACACTTTGAACAATTTCATTATGAGCATTGATAGTACGAAGTAGATTGCCTGAAGGCATTTCCCAGATTTTAACCACACCTTTTTCATCTGCTGATGCAAGTCTTTTTGAATCAAAACTATATAACACTGTCAACACTTGCGTGTCATGACCTGTTAAAGTCATTAATTCTTCCTTTGTATTCAGATCAGTGCTCCAAATTTTGATGGTTTTATCATCGCTGCATGAAGCAATATATTTTCCATCATAACTATATGCTACATCATTTGTTTTATCAGTATGACCGCGCAGAGTTTTAACTTCAGTTCTTAGTTTTGTATCCCATAATTTGACAGTTCTGTCAAAACTCGTGCTAGCTATGTAATCATTTTTGGGACTGAAATATACCCCAATAACCTCAGCCGTATGTCCGGTTAAAATATATTGCTGAGCACCGGTTTGTACATCCCATACTCTGACTGTTCTATCAGTGCTTGCACTTGCTATGAATTTATCATCCCCGGAAAAAGAAATATTATTTACATGACCAAGGTGGCCTTTGATTGTCAATAATTCTTTCCCTTCTGGTATAGACCAGAGTTTAATACTTTCATCCAAGCTCGATGTGGCAAAACGAGTATTGTCCCCATTTACGAATACTCCCAACACTTCATCATCGTGCATACCAATGGTTTTCATGTCATAGGTTCTTTGTTGTGCTTGCATGTTGATTGACATTGCCAATGTCATAGCAAAAGGAATCATGACATAGTTCAGCATAAATTGCTTCATGTGTTCATCCCAAAATAAATAAGTGTTAAGTACATTGTTCTTTCATGAACGTAGCTTAGTGATGATATCACGTAATTCTTGCTGTAAAGACGCAATTTCATCCTTTGAAACATTACCTATATCACTGAGATCAGGAGTTTCAACCAATCCAGATGGATTCGCTTCGTGGAAAGCTATTCTCGCTTCCTGAATTGTTTTTCTTTCTGTTCTAATCAATCGTTTAAGCTCTTTAAGGATAGCAAGATCACTCTGATCATATATCCTGTTTCCTAATTCATTCTTCTTTGGATGAAGAAAATCAAATTCGCGCTCCCAATAACGCAAGACATGCTGCTCTTCATCCAAGATCAAGCTAACTTCTTTGATAGTATGTACTTCAGAATCCGCCATTGTGCCAAACATTTCTATGGAACTCATACGGGAATAGAACCCGTCATAGAGTAAGACACAAAACTATGGAATTCCTTACAGGAGAGTCAATTAGTCATGGAAAAACACTGCTTTTTTAAGCATTAGACCCGACTCCATGGACATCTTAATCATTACCAGCCCATGATATCGTTGATTTTCTAGTGTGATCTCAATCTCTGATTGACCTTTCGACTCCCATGTACAAGAAAGATGTTTTCCGGATAGATCACATATTTCAAGGGATTTCATGCGTTCATTAATTGGTAATGGAAGCGACCATGTTCCTTGGGTGGTCTGGAAAGAAATAATTTGGTGCTTTATTTCTTCTGTTAAAGATGTAGCAGAAGATTGATGTCTTAGTGTATGTTTTGATGCATACAATGCATCACCTGAATTGGTATTGTCATTATTTGTGCAATTCGTCATCACATAAAAAGTAACTGCTCCTTTATAGCCATTCAATGGAGGAAGCCATGAAAATTCCCAGAATATTTCTCCCGTACTTTGCGGTATGGTTCCTTTATACGTATGCGTTAAATATTTTCTTCCAGTAGCTCCGGGAACGGAAAAATCAGCTAATTGCATTTGCACTCTTTCTTTATTTAGAAGCACCCAACTTCCAACATTTTTCATGAGGGTATCAAGGCACACAATCTGAAATCCGAATTTTTTGCAATCCTTTCTACGAACTCTTAATGTAATTCCCTCCATCGAATCGCCATATGTTGAATCAGCATCGGAAAACAGTAATGCATTCGTGGTATCGTCTCGTTGAATTTCGCTTGTTTCATGGCAACCGGATTGAGCACAGGTCAATTCACCGGGAGCTCCTGTTGAACTCTCATGAGCAGCAGTTGATTTCAATGGAAATTCAGGATATTTCTCATTTGAAATTGCAATTGTTATTGCAATCACAAGAAAAAACACTGCTGATAGTACTCGTATTGATGCAAGCATATTGGTCAACGTATAAATGGATGAAAAATAGTTTCAGACTGTAGCATATACAGCCCTTTGGATAAATGATGAATATCAATCACTGATTCTCCATTTTCTGCAATGTGTGATTCAATCTTAGATCCATCAATTGAGAATATATTTAAAGCAGTACGAAATCCTGGATTATTTACAATGAATGTTCCGCCGAATTGCTTGCACTTCACCAATTGTTCTTCTACAATGCCTGTGGTTTGTTGTACTTGTATAGTCGTATCCATGAGATATACTTTATCTCCTTTATCTCTATTGTCATCATTTGCAGAAACAGTAGCCAAATAAAATGAAATGGGGCCGATGTGTTTTTGGGGCACAACCCACTCGAATTTCCACTCATGTTTCCCAGTATTCAATGAAAGTGTACCGTTTTTAGTATAAGTCACATATTCCCTATCGGCGAAAGCTATATGATTTTGCAATAGTTGTGTTTTGTCAGTATCCGTAATCAGAAATGTTCCAGCTGATTTTCCATGCGCATCAAGTGCAGTCAATTGAAAGCCAAAGCGTCGAATATTCGATTCTGCGACCCGAATCGTAATTTGGGCTGTATCACCCGGTTGAAGCACATTGGATCTTGAACTAATCAACAAACTATGGCTTGAATTTTTCATCGGCTTTGGTCCATCATCATGGCAACCGGATTCCGCGCATGTTATTTCACCCGGAGCTCCTGTTGAGGAAGGCGGAGCGCCAAAACTGATTATACCTGCCAAATCGGCATTCATCAGTGAATAAATCAGCAAGCCGAAGCAAAAAAGTATGGATAATCTTTTAGACATAATTCACCTGGTTTTTTCAAATTTATATAGGATTTTTGATTTATCAATCATATGCTAAAACTATGGCAATCCTTCAGTTCAACAGTCGTATCTTTGTAAGAGAGTAAACAGGAGATATACATGACATTGAACAATGATTCCACTGCGGTTTTAAAGCGAATGCTTTATGCTATGGCAGATGATTCTTTGATTATTGCACATAGAAATTCCGAGTGGACCGGCCTTGG
>SXZI01000185.1 GCA_005788035.1 Bacteroidota bacterium | reverse complement strand
CGTGATTTCTGCCGATCCAACAGCAGAAGAACGCCGAGTGCAAGTCGTTAATTGGACAACAAATGCAATTCTCACATGGAAAGCTCTTGATTTGGATGACCATCAATTGAATATTGTAGGCGGAATGGAATCTCAAAGATCCGAGCAAAGAGATCTTGGTACAACCGGAAATACATTCCCCAATAACTATTTCTCAACTCCGCAATCAGCATCAGTGAGAAATGGTTATGCCTTTGGTACAGAATTTGGTTTGGTATCCTATTTAGCAAGAGCTAGCTATACATTGATGGATCGCTATCTCTTCGGCTTGAGCATCCGTACGGATGGTTCTTCCAGATTCGGTGAAAACAATCGCTATGGCTTCTTCCCTGCAGGTTCATTTGCATGGATTCTTTCCAATGAAGACTTCCTGAAAGGAAATGAAGTTCTCACTTTCGCGAAAATCCGTGCCAGTTATGGTATTTCAGGAAATGCTGCGATCGGTGATTTCACGTGGCAAGGTGTATATAGCACAGGAAGTAATTATAATGGCAATCCTGGAACAATGCCCGGGCAATTGCCCAATAGCGATCTTACTTGGGAAACTTCAAGACAATTGGATTTGGGAATCGATTTCGGTTTATTCAATGATCGCATTTCAGGTTCAATCGGATACTATGATCGCATGAGTTATGGCATGCTCTTGAATGAACGCGTCCCATCTTCCTCAGGATTCAGTTCCGTCATCAATAATGTTGGCGAAATGAGCAATAATGGTTTTGAATTCAATATTCGTACAGTGAATATCAGTACACCGGAATTTGAATGGAGTACTGATTTCAATATCACATATAATGTTAATAAGATCCTTTCACTTGGTACAATCACAAATCCAGATGGCGTAGATTTGGGATTCGGTGAAACAAGAGCTATCACAGGATATCCTTTTGCAACATTTTTCATCGTGCGCTCAGCCGGTGTTGATCCTCAAACCGGACTTCCAATTTATTTCCGTCCCACAACCGAGACCGGATCAGATGGAAAATTGATTACTAACAATGGTTTGAATGGTCGCCCTCTTACGCTTGAAGAAGCACGCGATACATCAGGAGTACCACTTCCTTGGAATGCAGGTTGGCGTGTACCTACCGGAAAGAATTATCCTGATTTCTTTGGTGGCATTACAAATACCATCCGTTATCAGAATTTTGATTTCACAACGCAATTCGTGTATCAACTTGGCAATACCATTTATGATGATGCCGGCAAACGCTTGGTAGGCAATATGGGATTCTCATGGAATCAAATGACAAAGACACTTGATCGCTGGACTGAGCCAGGACAAGAAACAGATGTTCCTCGTTTGACTCTCAAAGGCAATCGAGACATTAATACCGATCGATATATCTACAATGGTGATTTTTTGCGTTTGAGACAATTGACCATTGGTTATACTTTGCCAAAAGAAATGACAGAGGGAATGGGATTCTCAACATTCCGCGTCTATCTTACAGGTATCAATCTTCTTACATTCACGAGCTTCCCCGGATGGGATCCTGAAGTTGTAAGAGATCACAATGGTGATCAACAAAGAAATGGAAATCAAGGTGTGACATATCTCACTCCACCACAAGCTCAGACTTATACACTCGGTATAAATGTCGATTTCTAAATTTGAAGCAATAAGGTAAAACAATGAATACAAAGTCAACAATGAGAATGTTTTCCATCATCCTTGCCGGTACACTCATGCTGAGTTCCTGCTCTGATGTATTGGATGTTCGCAATGAAGGACAATTGTCCACCGAAGCAGCATTGTCCGATGCACGTTCTGTCAATGTAGCAATGTCCGGCATTTACAGCTCACTCCAAGGAAGTTTGGGCTCAGGTATTCCAGCATCACCTACAGAAGCTCTTGCAGGTGATATCGTTTATGCCGGAAGTGATTATGGTTATTTGGAGATCTGGACACAAAATATGTCACTCTTCACTCCTTCGTTCAGTGGTTTTTGGGATAATTCCTATCGAGGAATTAATGCCGTTAATAATGTCTTGGTTTCACTGCCTGATATCAAAGACATGACCGATGCTCAAAAAAGTCAAATCGAAGGCGAGTGTAAGTTCATCCGCGGGGTGATGATCTTTGAAATGCTACGTATTTGGGGACATCAATACGGACACAAAACTGATAACTCACAACCAGGTGTCATTATAAGAACCGCACCCACCCGTGGAACTGCGGGCTTGGCGATTGGTCGCTCCACCGTTGAAGACTGCTATACGCAAGTGATCAGCGATCTGAAAGCAAGTGAGAATTTATTGAGTGATGCAAAGCGTGATGGATATGCCACGAAGTCCGCAGCACAAGCATATCTTGCAAGAGTCTATTTCCAAAAGAATGATTTTGCTAATGCATATGCTTATGCAGATCTCATCAAAAAAGGCGGAAAATTCAGTTTGGCTGCTACACCTCGCGAGGTCTTCTTTAAAGGCGGCAATACAGAATCCATTTTCCAAATGGCATTGACAACACAAACAAATTCTTTTGGCGCCATTCGCGGTATGTATCAGAAAACAGCATTTGGCGAGCCTCCATTCACCGTTTCTCCGGATTTCGCGGCAGCTTTGGATGCAAGTCCCAGCTCAGATCTTCGCAAACAACAGTATGTGAAGCAATCCGGGTCCACACGCTATTGCACAAAATATGATACGCTCATCGCCAATGTGAATGTGATTCGCTATGCAGAAATCCTATTCATCCATGCTGAAGCCGGTCTTGAACTCGGGAAACCGGAGTCGGAAGTATTGGCTGATGTGAATCTCATTCGCAAAAGAGCGGGTCTTACCGATGACAATACAACCACCGGGAAATCCGCTTTGCTCAACCTTATTGGAAAGGAACGTAGACTGGAAATGTGCTTTGAAGGTGATAGATTCCACTATTTAAAGCGTATTAAGTCTAATAATATCAGAGGCTTGGCTTGGAATGACAATAAACTCCTTGCAAAAATCCCAAGCAGTGAAGTTTCGGGTAATCCAGGCATCGAGATTAATCCTTGATCCAACTCTAAAAAGGAATGCTTGTTTCAATTTTGTTTATTAAATTCGCATAATATCTGCAAAGCCATATATCCCATGGCTTTGCAGATTCCTTAAGCTCCTCACATTTTTATTTTTACATACTTTTTACCAAGGTGTTTTTCATGAAGAAATTCCTTACTCTCTTGGCGGTAGGTGCCATGATTTCTGCTCCGGCTTTTGCCCAAATGCCGATTGAAATCAATTATGCAAAAGAAGGTGGCGACGCAAAATATGATGCCATCAAGTTCTTTTCTGCAGATGGTAAATATGCATCAGACAAAGATGTTACCATGGTTGTATTCACAGACAAAATGCATCCGCTTGCAGCT
>SXZI01000184.1 GCA_005788035.1 Bacteroidota bacterium | reverse complement strand
GGTGCCCCAAGAGGCATTCCTGGCTGTACTCATCATAGATGATTGCTGTGATGAAAGCAGACTTATGTCTGCTTTTTTTTTAATCCAATACAATTCTCACTTCCGCAGCCACCTGAAGATTATTGAGAGAGAAATCACTTCCCGGATAGGAACTTAATCCAGTAAATGGAATGATATAAAGCATAGTTGGACCAAAAATCATGCGTTTACCTGCTTTGAATTCCACGCCAAGTCCGACATGACCTCCCAAAAACAATGAATTGGCCTGCGTTAACTCCCCGGATTGAATCATTGCGACATTTCCATTTACCCTGGGATCAGATGAATCCAATGTGAATTCAACCGTTTCACCTGTAGGGAGCACAGCGCTATTTTGAAGTAACTCTTTTGTATGAACAAGTGAGGTCGATGCAAGATATCCGATATTCAAACCAAGTCGAGTGAAGAGCCTAGTATCAAATGGAAATACTTTGATATATGGAAGAAAACCAATCATGGAAGTAGTGAATGCTGCATTGTGCCTAAAAGGAACTTCCATTGATACCAATGCACCGGATGAAGTTTGTTGATCCTTGAGTAGCTCCAATTCCTGATATCGTGAATCCATGGAAACATATCGATATTCACCTGCAATTCCCCAAACAACATGACTCATTAATTCATTTTCAAATGTTATCCCAAAAGCCGAACTCATTCCTCCGCCTTGTTCAAAGGAACAATCACAAGCATCTGTGATCAAAGTGCCGGTTTGCATGATGCCCCCGAATCCCAATGAAAAACCTAATTGTTTCGGTTTAGTCCAAAATGAAGATTTTCTTGGATCGGAAACAACCGTTTGTGCTTCCATTTGCATGAATGAAGCAATCAGCAATGTACAAAAAACAAGACGTTGAAACATGATATGCTCGAGAATTTCATTGAAATTACTGATAATAACAGTCAAAAACTATATCCTGTTTCATCATTTTATGAAATTCTTGGATTTCTTTGGAACTCATTGGTCAGTCCTTCTGTTTTCAGCTAATAATCGCAAGTGCCATATAGCACAATTATCTACGCTTATTCTGAGAATATCATGTTTGAAGATTTACCATCAGCGGAAAGAGTGTCCACACAGGTAAAGCAGACTCAAGAAGAATTCCTTTATCAAGGTGCAAGGGGCGCTGCAATTCGAATACTCAGCAGATTTGAAAGAAGCGATTCCTACTTGGATAAATTGCTTGAACATGAATTGAGAACGGGCGGTTTGTCTCATCAAGACAAAGCCCTTCTTACAGAACTTGTGAATGGTGTTACACGTTGGTTGTCGAAATTAGACTGGGTTCTCACAGGTTTTTATCATGGAGAATTCGATAAATGTATGACTCCTGTTAAAAATGCAATGAGGATTGCATTGTATCAAGTTATGTTCTTGAACAAAATTCCACCTGCTGCAGCGATTAATGAATCTGTTGAAATAATTAAAAGAATTAAGGGTGAAAAGTCTGCGGGAATAGTTAATGCAGTATTGAGAAATATTACCAGAAACATAGACAATATTCGCTATCCAAATCAAGATGAAGACATGGTTTGGTATCTCTCAGTTGTTTATTCTCATCCTAAATGGATGGTAAAACGATGGATGGATCGTTGGGGGCTTGCATTTACTGAAGAAATTCTCAAATCAAATGTGAATAGACCTTCCATAACTCTTCGTGTCAATGGATTGCTTGCTGAACGTCAGGAAGTCGAATCATGGTTGGAAGAACAACATATTCCTTTTACAACATCTGACTATCATACATCTTCGGTACTGGTGAGCTCGCTTCGCGATATAACGAATTCCGACATGTTTAAATCCGGCAAGATTGCAATTCAAGATGTAAGTGCATCAATGGCTGCTCTGCTTTCACAAGCCAAACCCGGAATGTCTGTCATCGATCTCTGTTCAGCCCCAGGGGGTAAAGCATTTTATGTAGCAGAATTGATGAAGAATCAGGGTACTATCATTGCATTGGATAAATATGAAGCAAAGCTCAGATATTTGATTGAAGGTGCGCAAAGACTTGGTATTTCAATCTTGAATGCGGAAGTTGGAGACGCTCGTTCTTTTGAACATGATGCAGTAGATCTTGTTCTCGCGGATGTTCCATGTACGGGTTTTGGTACTTTATCCAAAAAACCGGATATCAAATGGAAAAGAGATGCAGATGATATTTCAAAGTTATTGCCATTGCAGCGTGAAATACTCACCAATGCTGCAAGGCTTGTCAAGCCGGGTGGCACACTCATTTATAGCACTTGCACTATCGAGGCTGATGAAAATGAGTCGAATATCCAGTGGTTTCTCAATGAATATCCAGATTTCACATTGGATGCTGCAGAAAACTATCTTCCCTCAGATGTATGCGAACAAGGTTTTATGAAGACCATTCCGGGAAAACATTCCACAGATGGTGCTTTTGCAGCTCGCTTGATTAGAAAGGGTTGATTAACGTACCATTTTCCCATATGGAAAATTAGGTATTCTCTGAACCGATGCCTCAAATTCAATATAAATACCTGATGCATCTCTTTGTATGATTTGTAGGTTTTTCTCTTTGACATGAAACAATACATGATTGTTTTGTTGTGTCCTAAATGCTAACACAAATCCTCTATTGAATGCCTGAATATTGTCGGCAAGATTTTCCAATGGGGTATACCCCTCACCGATCGGTGAAGAAAAATATAATTGCTGCAATGAATCAATGCCTGCATAAATGAACGGATCTGAAACATCATTGAACAGTTGAGTAAATCGCACTTTTTTTCCTTTGTCAGATCCATTGATAACAATGCCATTCACATCCGAAATAGATGATGCTCCTGGGGTTGCCAAACTATATCGAATTTGATTCGCTGTAGAATCAGCTTCGAGACAGATATCCCAAGATGCTGCGCGATCCTGAGAGTACGTGCGTTGCTCCAACACATTGATGCCATTTTGCCTTCCGGTTCCCACATATAATCTTCCTGAAAAACGAGTGGCCGTGGCCCAGCGTATTTCCGAAAATCGACTAATGGTATCCTGTGAACGTGAAACTATCCTGAACACATATAATTTTCCATCCTGCAAATTTCTCACTTGAGTCGATGTAACCGCTCCGAGTTTGAGTACCTGCAAGCTTGTCCCCAATTCATCATAGACTTGAACATCATAACCAATCACCGAAGTTCTGGATGCTTTCCAAGTAAGCCCAATCACAGTTGAGCTTATAGCATTTGCCTTTAACTCCGTTGGTGGTTGTGGAATGCTGATGGATGGGCTATTTCCCATATCACAAGAAGTCATTCCCATAATGACTATTATGGCGAAAAATAGAAAAATACGGAATGTGATAGAGTATTTCATAGTGAGTTCCCAAAAGGTGTTCTTTGCAATTTACGAACTCCGACATAGTCACTCAAACTTATCATTTCTTCCAATTGTTCCAAGTGTTGAAACGAAAGGAACATTCTGACTTTCAAATTATCCCCAATACCCCCGAAATCAAGTCGTTTTTTTCTAATTTTGCATTCTCGAAATTGTGTATCCGCTTCCATGCGGATCGAGAATTCATCACATCTTGAGCAAAACATGAATATATTCGATTCATTGGTGGATTATGGGCATGAAGAAGTCCTATTTTACTCAGATTCCAAAACCGGTTTACGAGCTATAATTGGTGTTCACAGTACAGTGTTGGGACCTGCTTTAGGTGGCACTCGCATGTGGAATTATGCACATGACGGTGATGCACTTACAGATGTATTGCGTTTGTCTAAAGGCATGACCTACAAAGCAGCAGTTGCAGGATTGAATCTTGGTGGTGGTAAAGGCGTGATCATCGGTGATGCTCGCACGCAGAAGTCTGAAGGGTTATTTCGTGCATATGGTAAGGCAGTTGAATCATTGGGTGGAAGATATATTACCGCTGAAGATGTTAATACCAATGTTCGTGATATGTCATGGATCAGGACTGAAACCCAGTTTGTGACCGGTGTTGAAGGAATCGGCGGAAGTGGCGATCCTTCACCTTTTACTGCATACGGTGTGTATTGTGGCATCAAAGCAACAGCTAAAAAGCAATTGGGTAAAGATAGCGTATCCGGCCTGCGAGTTGCTGTTCAGGGTGCGGGGAATGTCGCCGGTCATGTAGTATCGCATCTAGTTAAAGACGGAGCCACGGTTTATGTGACAGACATCTTCAAAGACAAAGCATTATCATTGGCCAAAGAAACAGGTGCTCAGTATATTGAACCTGATGCAATTCTTTCCATGGATTGCGATATACTTTCTCCAAATGCACTTGGTGCTATTCTCAATGATGAAACCATACCGCAATTGAAATGTTCATTGGTGGCAGGTGGTGCAAACAATCAATTGGCTGATGAAAAGAAACATGGCGCAATGCTGCAATCCAGAGGCATCCTATATGCACCTGATTATGTTATCAATGCAGGTGGCTTGATGAATGTTGCTTCAGAAGTTGATGGGTACAATAAAGAATCCGTTCTTCGCAAGAATGAAGGAATCTATGATACACTTCTTCGCATTTATTCAATGGCTGAAGAACGAAATATCCTCACTGTAGAAGCTTCCAATGCATTGGCTGAAGAACGCATCGCATCCGTTGCTCATGTCCATCGCACATATTCAGGCAAGACAGTCATCAATCGTTCACAATCTTCATCCGGTTCATAATGGGCATAACTAATGCTGATTCAGCTTCATTCCCATTGAGCAATGATAGACACATTGTTGGAACCAGAAGAAAAGCGAGAGAAAAAGTGATGCAATTACTTGTTGCATGCTCTACAGGTGAAATTGCATGGGAAGAAATCTTCCCACATATCGTTCAGAGAGATTTCAATTTCAATGATCAGGAAACAGAGCCACAGAAATTGCTCACTCCCGAAGAAGTCATGGAATTGGAATCTGATACCAGAATACACTGGGATGATTCGGAATTACAGTTCATGAAAGATCTGACAACTCGAACGATGGAAGAAATGGAATACTCCGATGGTTTGATTGAGCGATTTGCTCAAAACTGGGAATTGGACAGAATAGCTCTCATTGACCGTATTCTTCTTCGAATGGCCGTTGCAGAATTGATCCATTTTACTGAGATCCCTACAAAAGTGACGATCAATGAAATCATAGAATTAGCCAAAGGATATTCTACTGATAAAAGTAATGTGTTTATTAATGGCGTGCTTGATGCAGTCGTTGTTGAATTAACCACTTCCGAACGTCTGAAGAAAATTGGACGCGGACTTCATGAATAGATAGGAGTAACGTTCATCATGAAAGCGATCATACCCGTTGCGGGAGTGGGAACACGATTAAGACCATTTACCTATACCTTGCCCAAAGTATTACTCAATGTGGCAGGAAAGCCGATTCTTGGACATATACTCGATGCATTGCAAGCACATTCCATAGATGAAGCCACAATCATCGTAGGGTATATGGGGGATCTTGTAGAGGAATATGTTCGGAAGCATCATGATTTGCATGTTAACTTCATTTATCAAGAAGAAAGACTTGGTCTTGGACATTCAATCTGGATTGCACGTGAACATATCACTGGTGATGAACCATTGCTGATTATTTTGGGTGATACCATTTTTGATGTTGATTTGAGCCTTGCGATGAATTCAGGCTTCTCAACATTAGGTGTGAAAAGTGTTGATGATCCAAGAAGATTCGGTGTTGTGGAATTGGAAAAAGGTTTTATTTCACAGTTGATTGAAAAACCTGAAAATCCAACATCCAACTTGGCATTGGTAGGTTTATACTTCATCAATAATCCTTCATTGCTTGTATCATGTTTGAATGATCTTATTGAAAAGAATATCCGCACTCGAGATGAATTTCAACTCACAGATGCATTGCAGATGATGATTGACAAAGGTGAGAAGTTCACGACATTTCCCGTTGAAGGATGGTATGATTGCGGGAAACCCGAAACATTGTTATCGACAAATCGATATTTGTTGGATGGCATGGCGGTACCCAATGCAATTGACGGTACAGTGATCATTCCACCTGCATTCATTTCATCGACTGCACATGTGGAGAGATCTGTGATAGGTCCTTATGCAACCGTGGCGGCCGGTGCAAAAGTAGTTGATAGTGTCATCAAGGATTCCATCATCAGCGATGGAGCAACAGTTACCGCATCAATGCTTGAACAATCAATCATCGGAAACAATGCTAACGTAAGAGGCAAGTTTTCAAGATTGAATGTCGGTGATTCAAGCGAGATAGACAGAAGCTAACAATTCATTCATACATCCTTTGCAATATACATGGGTTATCTTTTTACATCTGAATCTGTGTCGGAAGGACATCCCGACAAAATATGTGATCAAGTCTCCGATGCCGTCCTCGACGCAGTCCTTGCCGAAGATCCCGATGGCAGAGTTGCATGCGAGTGCTTTGCAACAACAGGCATGATCGTTGTTGGTGGTGAAATCACAACCAATACCTATATCGATCTTCCAAAACTTGTCAGAAATGTGATTCGAGACATCGGCTATACAAAAGCGGAATATCGATTCGATGCTGATTCTTGTGCCGTGATCAATGTGATCAATAAACAGTCCAATGATATCGCCCAAGGCGTTGATACGGGTGGGGCAGGAGATCAAGGGATGATGTTCGGATATGCCTGCAAAGAAACTCCTGAATTCATGCCGGCCGCATTGATGTATTCTCATAAACTTGTGGAGAAATTGGCGGATATACGGAAACATCATCCTGAACTCATGCCATATCTCAGACCTGACTCCAAAGCTCAAGTCACGATTGCCTATGATGATTCCGGTGCTGTTACAGGTATTACGACTATCGTCATTTCAACGCAGCATGATGCAGATGTGTCTCAAGAAACAATCTCCGCCGACATTAAAAAACATGTAATACCAGCTGTGATCCCACCAGCATTGATCGGTCCCGAAACAGTGTTTCATATCAATCCTACCGGAAAATTCGAAATTGGTGGTCCGCATGGAGATACCGGTCTCACCGGAAGAAAAATCATTGTGGATACATATGGTGGGAAAGCTCCCCATGGTGGAGGAGCATTCAGTGGAAAAGATCCTACCAAAGTGGATCGTTCGGCTGCTTATGCTGCAAGACATCTGGCAAAGAATATCGTTGCCGCAGGCCTTGCCGAGCAATGCACGATTCAGGTCTCTTATGCCATCGGTGTAAAAGAACCTGTTTCACTCTTGGTGGATACTCATGGCACGGGAACCATAGCATCCGAAACATT